>CAYLJL010000019.1:0-7237 GCA_964384005.1 uncultured Lachnospiraceae bacterium
TATTCTTCAAAAAATTCATATTTTTTTATAATTTTAACTTTTTCGACAGCCTGAGACTATTCATAAACGAATAGTCTTTCTTTGTGTTCATACAGAAGAACAGAAAGGCAAATGTCAGCCTTCCGCCCGATTTTCTATAAACTCCAGTATATAAATTCTCTTTCTTCCGCCTCATTTTGTGAAAAAACGCCTTTCACGTCAATAAGAACTTTTCCGCCCTCACTTGAGTAAAGCTTTTTAAGTTCGTCAAGCTTAATATTTTTATACTCGTTATGAGGAACAGCCAAAACAATACCGTCAATATCTTTCAGAAGAGAAAAATCCGTTAATTCAATATCATAATATTTAATAACCTCATCTTTGTCGCAAACCGAATCGCATACCAAAACATCAGCGCCGTATTCTCTGAGTCCTTTTATAATATCAACCACCTTTGTATTTCTTATATCGGGACAGTTTTCTTTAAAAGTAATCCCCAATACGGCAATTTTCGCTCCTTTAACCTTTTTATCAGCGAAAATAAGTTTTTTAACCGTAGACGTGACAACAAAATCAGCCATAGAATCGTTTATTTTCCTGCCCGACAAAATAATTTCGGAATGATAACCAAGTTCTTCCGCCTTATAAATAAAATAATACGGGTCAACACCTATACAATGACCGCCCACAAGCCCGGGGCAAAAATCAAGAGCATTCCACTTTGTTTTCATAGCGGCAATAACCTCGTTAGTATTAATATCCATACTATGGAAAACCATAGCCAACTCGTTCATAAAAGCGATATTAATATCCCTTTGGGAATTTTCTACAACCTTAGCGGCTTCGGCAACTCTTATCGTACCGGCGCGGTAAACCCCCGCGTCCACAACAATCTCATAAATTCCGGCAATATCCTCAAGAGCCTCTTTGTCACAGGCTGAAACAATTTTTTTAATTGTTCTTAATGTATGTACCTTATCAGACGGATTTATTCTTTCGGGGGAATATCCGATTTTAAAATCGACGCCGCAATTAAGACCGGAAGCTTTTTCAAGGACAGGAACACAGATTTCTTCTGTTGTTCCGGGGTATACAGTTGACTCATATACTACGACAGAATTTTTTTTCAAATGTCTGCCCACAATTTCCGAAACACTGATTATAGAATGTAAATCAGGAGTTTTGTCAATATTAATAGGAGTAGGCACGGCAATTATAAAAAAATCCGCTAAATCCAGTTCTTTTTCGTCACATACAAATTTAACCCCACAATTAACGAGGGCTTCTTCCCCAACCTCGTTCGTAACGTCGATACCATTTTTGTATTTATCAATTTTATCTGAATTTATGTCAAAACCGATAACATTGACCTTTTTTGAGAACTCAACCGCAAGAGGCATACCCACATATCCGAGACCTACTACAGCAATAGTTTTTTTTCTCGAAATAATATCTTCATACAGCATAAAATAAACCATTCTCCTTTACTTAACAAAGTTACTTTTCATCTGTTCTATAGTTTCAAGAACATTTCCTCCAAGCTTCCATATACATATATCGCCATAACCGCATTCCTTAGCGGTATTTATCCATAAATCGAGAGTCACATTGTCAGCGTACCAGACGGTATGTTCGTTTCCGCTTTCGTCTGTATAGTAAAAATAAAGACAACCGCTTTTTTCGTCTCTCGCCGGAAGACATTTGTATACGTTTATAATGTCAAGTGCGTCCGATTCTGTAATGCTCTTGGTTTCCGCGCCGTTTTGCCAGTCAAATCCGCCGGTGGAAAAAGCAAACCATTTTTTCTCGGGGATATTATTTATTTTTTCAGAAAGCTGTTTTATAAAATCGACGTCCGCTTTAGGGCCGGGTTCGGTAGAAAGACCGTATAAATTATAAGACATCATAATATATTCAGGGCCCTCGGGGAGATTATATCTGTCTATAGGCGCTCTCGGTTCAAGAACAACTCTTAAAGCGAGTTTTTTCTCAATACACTTATTATAAAGTTCTCCGCAGAAAGACACAAATTCAGACCACACACTCTCGTCAATCTTCTCATAGTCAATCTCTATACCAAAAAAACCGTTATCCACAGCATAAGAAATTAAACTATCCATATGCCTTGTTCTCTCAGCGGAATTGGTTAAAAACTTTCTCACAATATCAGTATCCTTTTGAATAATATCGTTATTTTCATCAATAACGTCATTAACAAAAGACACATAACAATTTATATTGTTTTTATCTGTTATATTTAAAATTTCTCCATACTTATCGGACATTTCAGCCGGAACATATAAAGAACCGTCATTTTTAAAATACACGGCAAATACAGAAACAGATGTAAGCTTGTCTGACGCCTTTGAAAGTTCCCTGATTCCCTTTTCCGTTTCCCAGTACGGAAGCCATGCGGAAAGTTCACCGTTTACCGTAGTGTCGTTATTAGAATTAACATCTTGTATACCGACTGCATCCGCGCAGGCAGGCAAAGTAAAAATACATATTATTATAAAAACAAAACAAATACTTTTTTTCAGTCTCATATATTCCCTCCTGACATTTTAAACTTCAAAGCGTCTTTAAAAACAAACTCCTACGACTGCCGAAAATTATTTTTAAATTATATAGTCAATCAAAGAATGAACAATCAAATTTTAATAAAATCTGATATATCAAGAAATTTTTTACTGTTCCGCGCCGAAGATTCTGCGAATTGCCATAATATCAAAGATTTTCTATAAACCAGTCAAGAACCTTTTCAAAATTTTCACTTAAATAATTGTTGACTTTTTCTTTTCCCGAGAGGCGGGTATCAAAAATAATATTTTCGCTGTCATTTACGTCCGCGACAAATAAATCCTCAAAAACGGCGTCGTATACATCGTCTCTTTCATTAAGTTCACTTCTTGCGGCTCCCAGTTCAATACAGCCGCTTAATATTCCTCCGCCAAGTTTGATATTATCATCAACAATAACATTATCAACCGTAAGCGACATAGTGTCTCCTTTAATTTTGATATCTATAAGTCTTTCGCCGATATCGGTTATACTGAAATCAGGAATATATTCAGGAGAGCCGTCTGAAACAGTCAGAGCGTTTTTTTCGCTCTCCTCTCTTTTTTTAAGTTCCTCAGTGGCAGCCGCCTCGTCTTCTTTATATAAAACTTTTTCTACCTCAAGTTTCTGTTCCTCAACCTCCGCCGCTTTCCGCATTTCATCATCCGATACAGGTTCCGGCTTGTCAACAGTCTCTCTTAAATCAAATTTTTTAATTTCTCTGACATTTCCGCCGTCGCATCTTTCAATGTAAATAATATTATCTTTAAGCCTTAAAGATATATAATTTTGTTTTTCCGCATCGGCTCTCATATAAACAGTCTGCTGTCCCACAACATTGCCCCCAAAAACCGCCGAAAACTCAAAATCAGAATAATCACCGCTTTCATTAAGCCTTATAAGACCTTCCTCATCGGGAGGAGAAGTAAGAATAATGGTATTTTTTTCAAATTCCGAAACACCGTTTTTAGTTTCCCACTTATCGGCACTTTCCTTATCACCCGCGACAAAACTCATATCCAGACCCGTATCCGCCTTAACCCTCATAAGAAGGTGATTTGTCTGCCAATATGGCAAAACCTGCATACGAGTAAGATTATATATATCGTCGTTTCTTGTGTTAAGGCTTTCGCCTTCTCTCGTATACATAATGTCAAAAAGCTTTTTCGCCTCACGGAAATTTACGTTTCTGACAATCTCATTTGAATCGTTATAAAGCCCGTTGGCGTGCATAATCATATAAACCTTTGGGATTTCACCGATATTTTTGTTATAAAGCTCATTCATTCTGTTATAATCCCATACAAGACGTTCTTCCATCTGGTCTCGGTTTTCTATGCTTATACGGTTTTCGTCTCTGATAAAATCCATAAGATAATGGTTATAGTCCTCCTCCATAAACTCCACAATCTCATTATACTGGTCCTGGTCGATTTCTCCCACAAAATTACCATATCTGTCAAAAACATTTATATATTGAAACCTGTAGCCGTTTGTGCCGAGTTCCCAGAAAGAACTTTCAACCAAACTCTGCAAATCGTCAGGCTGTAAAAATTTAGAATCCTTTTTTACAAACTTTTCGGCATAGGTCATCATATTAGCTTTAAAATTAACTTTTTCAAGAATAGGCTGGGCAAAAAGGCTTGAGTCTCTCCTGCCGTCCTCAAAAACAAGATAGAGAGCCTTCTCAGGAAGTTTTTTACCGTTTTTGTAATAGTCTACTATATCCTGCCGGCTGATTGTGACATATCCCGAATCCCGGAGAGCCTTCAGGTGTTTTTCGAGCATATCGTCGTCAATAAGAGTGGTTTTTCTGCTTCTGTCGACGCCAAAATATGACAAAGTAATAAAACCGTTGTCATAAGTATACTCGCTTTGTGAAACAGGCACATACTCGTTCCAGTCAAAAACAGCGATAAGAATAACAGCAAGCAGAAACAGAAGAATACCGCCCTGTAAAACAGAGCGAACAGCCTTTTTTATATTTTTCCGCTTAAATTTCGGGGAAACCTTATATCCCAGAGCGCTTATACCGTTTTCATCAATATCTTCTTTCGCGGTGTAGTGGGCTTCGGAAATCTTCCCGTTAATCTCGTCAATAGGTTCTGAAGCCGTTTTGTCAATATTATGTATATGTAAATTTTCTTCTGTCTTCTCCGAACTTTCAGCATTTAACATATTTTCCGGATAACCGTCGTTTTGGGAATCATTCTCAATGTTCAATATATCTTCAAAATAATCAATACTCCGTAAATTTCCCTCAAAATCCGTAAAATCATTTTCAGCGGGGGAATTTATAAAATCATCGCTATATAAATTACCGTTAAAATCATCCTCCCTTTTGCTCATGTCTGATTCCCCCCTTTTTGCGCCTTAATTTTCTTTCTTCCTTTTTACGCTGCGCCTCAATATCCTGCGGCGTCATTCTGGTGCCCCACGTTGATTTCCAGAATGTAAACCACGCGACAGGCATCTGCCACAAAAGTACGCACTCATAAAACAAACAAAACAACATTCCGTAAAACCAAAGACTGCTTTTTTTAAAAAACAAGTCCGCGAAACTCATAAGAAACGCCATAAGCAGCAATCCCAGAAGAAAAGTTGTCGGAAAAACACTGTTTACGATAGGAACATAAATAAAGTTATAAATAACAACTATAGGCGCCGCGATAGGAACAATAAGACCCATATAAAAGAATAATGACATAAAAGGTTCTTTTTTCCAGATATAGCTTCCGGCGATAAGAGATTCGCGAAGCCATGACCTTTTCCATCGCATCTGCTGTTTAAGAAACTGGTCATATTTTATAGGCACGATTGTGGAACATAAAGCGGTATCCTGATAACTCGTCCTGTGGGTTTTCAAAATAAAATTCGTAAGACTCCTGTCATCGCCGAAGGTTGCGGGGTGTCCTAAAAACTTCTGATTAAGCCAGTCGTCAAGATTTTTAAGTACAAGGTCTTTCCGATAACAGGAAATAGGGCCAGATAAACAGGTAGCACAGTCAAAATAAGCTTCCGCCGCCTTCATAACGCGAAAAGCGACATAATATCTTACAGTCTGCATTTTTGTAAGTCCGTTGGTATACTTGTTTTCAACATCGGTTCTTCCCGTAACGCCTCCCATTTTAGGGTCCTGAAAAGGCTGAACAAGATTTCTTATAGCCACAGGCTCCAGAAAGCTGTCAGAATCCACAAATACCACAAGCTCGTGCCTGGCCATTTTAGCGCCGACAGCAAGGGCGTCTCTCTTTCCTTTGTTCTGAGGCTGTCTGAAACACTTCACTCTTTCTTTTGTGTTAAACCTCTCGCCCTCTCTGTGAATACGGCTGACAGTTTCTTTTATTTTTTCATATGAAGCGTCGTTAGAGCAATCGTCAATTACAATAACCTCAAGCTTGTCAATAGGATAATCCTGATTTATACAGCTTATAATAGTCCGTGAAATCCATTCTTCTTCATTAAAACAAGGAATAATAACCGTCACCCCGGGGGTAAACTCGGGATTTATAGGAACAGGTCTGTAAAGAAAGCCAAATAAATACCTTGAAAGCAAAAAACTCGCGGCGACGATACTATATAAATACAGCATCTTGTTGTATTTAAAATAAATAATACTTTCCGCGCGCATCAGCATAACGACAAGAACAACAATAAACATAAATAAACTCGCGATGCTTAAAGAATAAAACCCTCTCCTGCGCCTTATATGCTTTTCAAGGCTCTCTGTAAATTTGATTCCGACAGTTTTAATATTGCCATCGTCATCTTTATCGGCAATTCTTACTATCTCCGCCCTGATTTTTATTTTTGACTCAAAGCCTTCAGGCATTGTTCCGGGTTTAATACTGAATTTTACTTTAATAATATCCCCTACCTCGGCCTTAAATCCATTGTCCTTAATTTCCATAAGCATACCCGTTGTAGAAATATCGACAGAAGTAGCGTTAAAAAAACCGCCGCCGTTTTTAATATGTTTAAGTTTAATGTCATATTTAGCGATATATCTCAAATTATAATTACCCATATCTTTAATATATTCGCCGTCACTTTCGACCGCCGAGCGCCTGTCGAACTTTGTTCTGATGTTTTCCTTGTCTTTTACATAAGTCAGGAGACGGCGGTCTTCTTTTGTAACCATTAAAACATCTTTGGGTTCATCTTTTTTCACTTTAAAAATAGGCATTTTTACTCCCCCGTTCAATTATAGCGTATCTTGGCGGCTGGATATAGTCAATCAGCTTAAAAAATGAATAAGTCCGCCGGCTTGCTCCGCCCGCATTCCTTTATCCTCCGGATACGTTTTAATTAATATATTCGGAAATTTTTCCGAAAGAAAATCCTTTTGCTCTGAGCTGGTCGATTAAATCCCCGAGAATTTCATAACCCTTAGCGTCGTCAAGCAAATGAAGAATAATAACCGTTCCGCTTTTGGTTCTTGATAAAATATCGTTCTTAATACTCTCTGCACTGAGTCCCTCGTCCCAGTCATGAGAACTTACATCTGCTGACATAATCGCCTGATATCCCATAGCCTTTACAGCTCTAAGACTATCGACGTCCTCATAAAGTCTCGGAGGGCGCATATACAGTTCGGGGCATCTCTGAATGGCCTCCGTAATAACCTTGTGCGCTTTATAAAGGTCTTCCTGAATTTCCTCCTTGCGCATCTGGGCTACAATAAATTCAATGCCCAGAC
>CAYLJL010000019.1:7247-13286 GCA_964384005.1 uncultured Lachnospiraceae bacterium
GAGCGTAAGTATGGTTTGCTACGTCGTGTCCGCCCTCCGCAATAGCCTTAGCGAGATTGGGATTGTTCTCAACCCCCGCGGCGCGAAGGAAAAATGTCGCTTTAACACCTTTTTCCTCAAGGGTATCAAGTATTTTTGTAACAACCTTGTCACCGCCCCAGTCATCAAAAGTAATAAACACCTTATTCTCATCATTAGGTATATTATTAATAAATTCAGGCGGCGTATCAGGAAGATAATAATTAATTTTAATGGAATCGCTTCCCTCGATGTCCTCAAACTTTTTAACCTGATACTGACCGTTATATAAATCCGAAACAGTTGTAAAATCATAGCCTATATCCCTTATAAAACCGGCAATTCGTGGGATAGCCTCAATAACCGCCGGATTTGTATCGGCGTTTAATAAAATAATTTCGCCCCTTGTAATTTTCTTTTCTATATATTCCATAATTTCATCGGCGCTTATCATTCTTCTGTCAAGAGGATTTTTACTGTATGTAACAAGTTTTTTATTAAAAACCGAAACCGCTTTTAAGAGTTTATCGTTATATTTTCCGAAAGCGGGACGGATATAGTCAATATCCATATTCAGAATATTTTTGAAATCGTCAATACCTTTTTTCACGTCGTTATACGCGGTAGAATAATCGGCGTCTTCCGTTCCCGCCTTTGACGAGGTATTCAGACCGATTTCATGTCCCTTTGACTTTATTTTCTCAATAAGTTCTTTATTGTCGGAAATTTTAGCAGTCGGTATAAAAAATGTAGCCGTAATGTCTGAAGCCTCAAGAGCGTCTAAAATATCGCCGACCATTTTATCGTCGCCCAGCCCGTCAAAAGTAAGAGAAACCTTTTTCGCCGTAGTGTCAGCATATGAGAATACTTCCCTGCTGTATTCAATGTCGGGTTCTTCAACAAAAGTTTCCTCACCGTTTACGGCGCTGTTGCCCTGCGAGGCTGAACTTGCTTCTTTCTTTGTTATTTTTACAGTACCTTCCACATATTTAGGACTGTTATAAAGATACTCAAAAGTAACGAGTTTAAAACCTTTTTCGTTAAGGCCGTCGTTTATAAGCCCGATTGCCTTTATAACCTCCTCGTTTGTATCGGCGTTTAAAATAATGATATCTCCTCTTTTAATCTTTTCAACAACAAGCGTAGAAATATCAGAAGCGGAAATCATATTTTTATCAAGAGGATTGTTGCTGTAAGTCATCGCTATTTGATTTGTATGCTTTGAAATGGAAGATATAAAAGCGTTTGTTCTTCCGTTTTTAGGTCTTATGTATTTAGGGGTAAAGCCAAAATTGCTTTTAAAGATTTCATTTGCCTCTTTAACTTCCGCATAAGTTTCATCAAAATTCATTGTATCAATGTTAGAGCCCGTCATAAGGTTACTGCCCACCGTATGGCCTCTTTCAATAATTTTCTTTATAAGTTCGGGGTTTTCCTCCGCCTCAAGTCCCGATACGAAAAATAAGGCTTTTATGTTTTTTTCATCAAGGGCGTCTAAAATTCCAGACAGCATTTTCTCGTCGCCCAACCCGTCGAAGGTAAGAGTCGCTATATTTTCGGCGGTGTTTACCCTTTTCAGAATATCAGACTGTCCTCCGTCCTCGCTGTCGAAATTATAATTTTCAATTAAATTAGGATTATGTAGTTTCTCAAGCTCGCTTATGGAAATAAAATTAAGTCCGAATTTTTTTGAGCTTTCCGAAAGATAAGAAAGCATCTGAGAGAGATTTTCCGTTTTTGACGCATTCACCGCGATAACGGCTCCTCTTTTTGTATATCTTACAAATCTGTCAGCCTTTTCCTCATTCTGAATAGTATCAGCATCAATTCTGACCGTATAAGGAACGGCCGCTTTAAGGTCAGCCGAATAGGCGGCTGAAAGGACGTCATCGCTGTAAGAGCCGTTAATTCTGAAATACACCGGCGCGTATCCGGCGGAATCCTCAATCAGTTCATTTGTCATTGAAAATTCCTTAATCATTTCATCAAGAGATAATTTATCAAATTCATTGTTATTCTTTAAAGCGGCGTTTCCAATAAAATGCCCTCTTTGCAGAATAATTTCCGGAAGTTCAGGTTCTTCATAGACTCTTGAGCCTTTTATAAAAAAAGTCGCCTTAAAAGAGTATTTGTCAAGGATATCCATAATTTCTTCAGCGATTTCAATACTCGGCACATCGTCAATAGTCAGAGCGCATACTTTGTTTGAAGTGACAATATTAGAAATTACATAGGCCTGACCGTCTTTTTTCGGGAAAGCAATATCGCCGTTATTCTCCTCTCTTTCTCTCAGAGGAGTGCTGTAACTGAATTCCTCATAAGCGTCCCTGTCCTTAATGCTCAGGTAGACAGAGGTTATAATTATTAAAATCCCAATCAATACAGTTCCTATAATATAAATTTTTTTCATAACCCGTACTCCCCAATCCAGAAATTCATCACATCTATACTATAGCAATTCGCAGAATTTTTAGCGCGAAAAAATAAAATAATTTCTCAATCAGCGTGCCGACAAATCCGCCGAGCCTGTTTATAATTTTTTAAACTTCTGTTTTATTTCATCATATGCCTTATGAGTTCCTATATCATAGCACTCGCCGTCAGTAATCTCATAAGCAAATAAATCCTTTTTCTTAAAAAGCCATTGAACAAAATATCCCGGCGCGTCTAATTTATTACCCTGTTTTGCGTATTCCTCAAATAAAGGAATTGTCTCTCTCTTATAAATATAGGCAGCGTAAACGACCTGGTTTGACTTAGGTTTTTCCTGTTTCTCCTCAAAATCAATAACCTTTCCATCTTTATCTGTAATAGCTACGCCAAAATGTCTGAGCATATCCCAATCGTCAAATTTCCTGACGCAAACGCAGTCATGCCCGATATTTCTGAAATAATCGTAGTAATCCGCTAATTTATACGTAAAGAAATTATCCCCCGCGATAACCATTAAATCATCGTCAATATTTTTTTCTTTTATAGCAAATAAAATATCGCCGATAGCGCCTTTTCTTGTTTCCTCTGTTGTTGTATTGTCGTTAATAACGATAATTTTTTTAAAATTCTGCCGTTCTTTTGCCCATTTTCTGAAACTGTCAAAAAATTTGTCGTTTGAAACGACAAATATTTCGTCAATATCATTAATAGTATTAATTTCGTCAGTAATATAATCAATAATAGGTTTTCCCCCGATAGGAAGAAGTGCCTTCGGAGTGTTTAAAGTCAGCGGATACAGCCTTGTGGCATATCCCGCAGCCAATATAATAGCTTTCATACTTTATCACCAAACGTCAAAACTTCACTTTTGACCAACAGATATAATCTCATAAACCAGGATAACGGCTGATAAAAAATTATTTTATTCGCAAAGAAACAATAAAAGAATAATCAGGCAGGCTTTAATGTGTATATAAAATAACTTTTCTGACAATCTGATTTATTTTTCTGTTTTAATTATACCCGTCTTTCCCTTCTCTGAATTTTGCTATTAAAAACAAGCATATTTTTTACAATTTTTACTTTTTCGGAACTATGAATACGTTATATAATATATTATACAAAAAAACGCATAAATTTTCAATCAAAAATAATATTAATATCATCAGATTTTTGATTCGCTGTAAATTGTCCGGTATTTCCATAAATAATTTTAAAAATTCGGAATAAACTATTGAATGTAACCAAAAGATATATTATAATTAATTCATAAGTTTAATATATAGGTTTCATCCCTGCGGTGTTCGTTTACCTTTTATTTTGAACCTACATTATTAATATGGGATTCCTTTAAATAAAGATTATGTCAGGCCTCAAGCTAATTCCCTTTGGGCAGAGGAAGACAGAGGCTTTATTGCGGAAACCCACTTGACACTTAATAGGTGTCAAAATTAGGGACCGGCACCATGGGGATTTTATTTTTTAATCATTTGTACAAACTCATCTTCTGTAATTATTTTAATACCAAGTTCTTTAGCTTTTTTATTTTTCGAGGATTCGGAAAAAATATCATTATTTATAAGATAACTTGTCTTTTTAGTAACGCTTGAGCTGACTTTTCCCCCTAAATTCTCTATTTCCCTCTGAAGTTCCTTCCTGTTGTTATACTGAAAAACATCTCCCGTAACAACAAAGGTTTTACCCTCGAAAATAAGCTCCGGCTCATTTTCCGGAACTTCGTTCAAAGTTATGTGAGAAAGAGCGCGCTTAGCTAAACGCACGTTTTCCGCATTTTCAAAATATTTTTTCACGGAATTGGCGATAACTTCCCCAAAACCTGAAATCTCAATAAGCGAATCAAAATCGGCGGCTATAATTTTATCAAAATCATAGTCAAATTTTTTACATAGAAGTTTAGCGTTGCTGAGTCCGACATTATTTATTCCAAGTCCGTAAATAAAATTCTCAAGGTCAGCGTTTTTTGACTTTTCAACCGCCTTAATAAGCTTTGAATAAGATTTCTGCCCGAAACCCTCCAGCCCGATAATATCGTTTTTAAATTTTTCAAGGTAATAAATATCGGTATAATTTTTTATAAAGCCTTCCTGTACAAATTTTTCAACAGTCGCTTCTGAAAATCCCTCAATATTAAGAGCGTCTCTTGAGGAATAATGGACTATTTCAAGAACAGTCTGCGCGTCACAGTTAGGATTTGTACATTTAAGGGCCTTTCCGTCCTTAAGTCTGACGACTTCCGTTTCTCCTCCGCACACAGCGCATTTTGCGGGAATTTTAAAACTGTCGCTCTTTGTAATATTTTCAGCGACCTGAGGAATAATCATATTGGCTTTATAAACAATTATCGTGTCTCCTATTCCGAGTTTAAGGTTTTCAACGATACTGAGATTATGAAGACTCGCTTTATTAACCGTCGTCCCCTCAAGTTCGACAGGCTCAAAAACAGCAATAGGATTAATAAGTCCCGTTCTTGAGGTGTTCCATATTATATCTGTCAGCACAGTTTCGGCGGTTTCGTCTTTCCATTTAAAAGCGATGGAATCTTTCGGAAACTTAGCTGTAGCGCCCAAATCTCTGCTCGGGGTTATACTGTCATAAGTCAGTACAAGACCGTCTGACGCGAACTCATTATCGTCTATTTTATTCCGGAATTCGAGAACCGCCGCCTCTATATTATCGGCGGTCACGATTTTACTTTCAACAACGTCAAACCCAAGACCTGAAAGCCACTTCATCTTATCATATTTAGAATCATTGTTCTGTGTATCCACAGAAGAAACAAGGGAGAACGCCTCAAAACAAACGTTTCTTTTCGCGGCGACCTCACTGTTAAGCTGGCGCACTGTTCCGCTGCATAAATTTCTCGGATTTTTGTATTTTTCATTTTCTGAAAGAGCGTCGTTTATTTTTTCAAAATCCTTAAAAGAAATAACGGCCTCTCCTCTTATGACGAGTTCGCCTTTATAACTGATTTTAAGAGGAATATTTTTAAAAACCCTGGCGTTGTGAGTAATAACCTCCCCGACTTCTCCGTTTCCTCTTGTAAGCGCCTGTACAAGTTCTCCGTCCTGATATTTTAAAACAATAGTAAGTCCGTCAAGCTTCCATGATAAAATTCCCTCGTTATCTCCCAGAAAGGCTTTAAGCTTTTCCGGTTCTTTTGTTTTGTCCAGAGAAAGCATTCTTGATTCATGCCTTACTTTTTCAAGATTGCTTAAAATCTCATAGCCCACCTTAACGGTTGGACTGTCTGACAAAATAATTCCCGTTTCTTTTTCAAGTAAAACAAGCTCGTCATAAAGTTTGTCATATTCCATATCCGACATAATGCTTGTGTCATACTGATAATAGTTTTTTGACGCTTCGTTAAGAAGTTCAACAAGTTCCTTCATTCTACGCAAAAAAGTTACCCCCCAATATATATAATAATTTCAGCGTGTCGACAAAGCCGACACGTTTGCAGGAAATGCAAGCATTTCCTGCATTTCTCAAAATCTGCGTGCCGGACTTTGTCCGGCGACTTGATTTTGTTTTGTATGAAAATTATGACTTTTACGGAAATGACAACGT
>CAYLJL010000020.1:0-13160 GCA_964384005.1 uncultured Lachnospiraceae bacterium
AAGTGCAGGAAATGCTTGCATTTCCTGCAAGCGTGTCGACTTTTTCGACACGCTGGAACGAATTTATTTCGTTTACTATAATATTTCAAAAAACAACTTTTGATTTTATGTTAATCGGTTATTCCTTTTGTTAATTGAAAGACAATACATAGATAAAATCAGAGCATACATAAAAATTATATTCCTACATTAAATTATAACCAAAAACAAAAAATTTTCAAGATGTTTTGCGTATTTTTATTATTTTTTTTTAATATTGCCGTAAATAAAACTCCGATAATGTTTTCAATATGCAGGTTCTGAGGAAACCGCGGGCGGCGTTTTCTACATTTTTCTATAAACGGCGGGCTGTACATATTGATACTTTGAACCCGTATTATTTAACGACTCGGAGTGTCCGATAAACAGATAAGCGCCCGTCTCGGAAGCCTCATAAAACCTGTTGACAAGCTCGTCTCTTGTTTTGTTGTCAAAATAAATCATAACATTGCGGCAAAAAATGGCATGAAATTTCTTTTTAAAAGGGAAACGGGTTTCCATAAGATTAAATTTTCTGTATGTAATTTTATTTTTAATTTCATCGCTTACAACAACGCTGGTATCGTCGTATCGCCTGAAATAATTTTTTTTCCAGAGCTCGTCAAGAGGTTGTATCTGCTCGTTAGTATAAACGCCTCTCATAGCCTTTGTAAGAACGCTTGTTGAAATATCCGTAGCCAGAAGTTCCGTATCCCATTTGCCGCCCTCGCCCCTGAAAAAATCGCTCATAAACATCTGTAGAGTATATGATTCCTCACCTGACGAGCATCCGGCGCACCAGATTCTGATATCTCCGTTTTTAACCGTTTTCTTTATATATGGCAGAACAACGTCCCTGAAATAGTAAAAATGTTCAACCTCTCTCATAAAAAACGTATGATTTGTAGTCATTTTATCAATAAATACAATGGCGGCTTGTCCGGTAGTATCGGATATAAGATAGTCATAATACTCCGTAAAATTATGAAAACCCTTCTCCACTAATACCGAGCGAAGTCTCGAATAAATGAGGGATTTTTTCTCATCGCCAAGATTAATTCCGTATTTTTCTTTGATGTAAGTTTTTATAAGCTTGAACTCACCGTCACTTATAAAGTTTTCCATAAAACATACAACTCCTATCGTGTTCAAAAATAAATAATATTATCCGATAGTATATAGTAAACAACATTAATTCGCTTGCTCAATGAAATCAAGTCGCCGCGCTGAAACGGTGATAATATAGTCAATCAACTTGAAAAATGAACAAGTGCGCCGAATGAAAATCATTTTTGCTTATGTTCAGTCAGCACAGGCTTTCGGCTATGCTCTCCCTGCGCCGTCGTTCACTATAAAAACTGCCGAATATATAAAATTCATATTTTTATATAATTCTGACTTTTGGGACAGTCCGTTTCCTTATTTTTTATTTTCAATATAATTTTTTAATAATTAATTGACATTATATTCTATATCTTATATTATACATAATTAATAACAATATGTCGATATTATTTATAAAATTTTTTTTAAACGGGAGACAATGTAATGAATTTTAGTATAATTGCTGAATATAACCCATTTCACAACGGACATTTTTATCACATCTGCGAAGCGAAAAAAATAACAAAATCAGAAAATTGTATTGTAATAATGAGCGGAAATTTTGTGCAAAGAGGAGAACCCGCCATTTTAAATAAACAAACACGGACAAAACTCGCCCTTCAGAACGGCGCGTCTGTAGTAGTAGAGCTTCCGGTTCCTTTCGCTACGGGAAGCGCGGATATTTTTGCCTGCGGAGCCATAAATCTTTTAAAAAATATGAATATAATAGACGCTTTATGTTTCGGAGGGGAAAGCAGCGATATTGATTGTATGTCATATATAGCCGATATTTTAATAAACGAGCCTGAAAGTTTCAAAAATATGTTAAAAAGAGAGCTTGCCGGGGGAATAAGCTATCCTCTGGCAAGATATAACGCTCTTTCTCTTTATATAAAAAAATACCGCGGGGATTTTAAAAACTATGACCTGTCTTTTTTAAAAGCGCCGAATAACATACTTGCTTTGGAATATATCAGGGCTTTAAAATCCCAGAACAGCGACATAAAACCACTGCTGATACAAAGGAAGGGAAACTCTTTTCATCAAAAAGAAATAACCTCGCCGATTGCCTCAGCGACGGCAATAAGAACCGCCGTAAAAGAGCTTGAGTTTATAAAAGCCGGGGAAACAGAAGAACAGCTTAAAAATAAAATTAAAGCTTCGCTTCCCGAAAACACGCGGGAAATATTTTTTAAAGAAATAATAAATTATCCGAAATGGGAAAACTATATGCCAATAATCAACTATATACTTCGCACAAAAACAAAAAAAGAACTTGCTAACATTTCAGATATAACAGAGGGGCTTGAAAACCGCCTTTTAAAATACTGTTCTGAAAAAACGGCGGAGGATTTTCTCCTTTGTTTAAAAACAAAGCGGTATACGCTGTCAAAAATAAAACACGCTCTTATACACCTTCTTCTTGATATAAAAAAATCGGACGTAACGCCTTATATGGATAAAGGTCTTCCTTATATCCGCATACTTGGTTTCAGAAAGGATAAAGAAAATCTTTTAAAAGAAATTATAAGGAAAGCGGAAATCCCTGTAATAACAAATATAAAATCAGCCGAGAAAACGCTTTCGGCAGCGGCGCTTGCGCTTTTAAACAAAGAAAAACAATCCTCCGACATTTACTATATGCTTACGACAAAGGAAATAAACACAGAATACACAAAACCTATAGTAATAGTATAGTCAATCAACTTGAAAATAAGCAAAATGAGGCGGGGCGAAAATTATTTTTTGTATCCTTTATACAGAGTTTCCCTTGTATTTTGAATTGCGCTGTGTTTCCTTTACAATAGCCTCGCCGAAAGCCAAATCCTCTTTCGTAGTAATTTTAATGTTGTCATAGTCTCCCTCTGTCATTTTAACTTTAAGTCCAAGCCTTTCGGCAAGCATAGAGTCGTCTGTTCCGAAAAATCCGTCCGACTCTGCCTTTTTATAAGCGTTCATAATCAGACTGTATTTAAAAGCCTGAGGAGTCTGAGCAATCCACAGGGCCCTTCTGTCGGGAGTATTCTCGACAAATCCGTTCTCATCGCAGATTTTTATAGTATCCTTAACCTTAACCCCGAGAACGCAAGCCTCATACAAAGCGGTTTCCTCAATTATTTTTTTTATATATATTTTTTTGACAAAAGGTCTGACGCCGTCGTGAATAAGTACAATATCCGTATCCTTTTCAAGAGCGTTAAGTCCGTTAAAAACCGATTCCTGTCTTTCGGCGCCGCCCGATACAATTTTTTTAACCTTACTGAAATTAAATTTCTCAACAATTTCCTTTTCGCAGAATTCCTTTTCCGCCTCTGCCGTAACAATAACAATCTCAGAAATCTCCTTACAGTTTTCAAAACAGCTTAAAGTCCTCGCGAGAACAGGAATACCTTTGATTTCAAGATACTGCTTCAAAACTTTTGTTCCCATTCTTTTTCCGCTTCCGGCGGCGGCAATAATAACCCCGCATTTAAAATTTACCAAAAAATCACTCCAAACCATTTGATATTTACCGGGATAAAGTATATAATGAAAGAAACAGCGCCTGTTATAGTCAATCAACTTGAAAATGAGCAAAATGAGGCGGGCTGAAAATCCTTTTTGCCGCCGAACTTGTTTATTTTTAAGTTGATTGACTATATAAGCCGTCAGGCATTTTGCGCGTACAATTTTATTATAATATACAAAAGGAGGAATAACAATGATTAATTTTGACAGATTTCCCGGAAATAAAAGAAAAATATTAACAATGAGTTATGACGACGGAAAGGTTTATGACAAAAAGCTCGTTAAAATATTTGATAAATACGGAATAAGAGGAACATTTCACATAAACGGAGGGTATCTCTCAAAACTTGAGCGGATAGAGCCTGAAGAAGTAAAAGAGCTGTATAAAAACCATGAGATTTCAGCCCACGGACTTACACATCAGTCACTTGGAATTTCCCCGCGGGAGAACATTGTGGACCAGGTTGTAAAAGACCGTATAATACTCGAAAAATTAGCAGGCTATCCGGTACGGGGAATGTCTTATCCGAACGGACTGTATAACGATACAGTTGTGGAAATACTGAAAGCTACGGGGATAGAATATTGCCGTGTTGTGGAAACCCATAAAAACTTTTCTATGCCGCAGGATTTTCTGCGCTGGCAGGGAACGTGCCACCATAATGAGAATTTGTTGGAGCTTGGTCAGAAATTTCTTGACCAGCCGTATAAAAACCGGCCTCATTTAATGTATGTATGGGGACACAGCATTGAGTTTGAGAGAGATAATAACTGGGATTTAATAGAAAATTTCTGTAAAATGATGTCGGGCAAAGAAGATATATGGTATGCGACAAATATAGAAATAGTAGATTATCTGAAAGCGCTGAACAACTTGAAATTTTCCGCCGACTGCGGGATGGTATACAATCCGTCGGCGATGAGATTATGGATTTCGGCAGACGAAAAGCCTATAATTTTAGAACCGGGTGAAATAACAAAAATAGAGAAAAAATAAAATATATAAAAAGGAGCGTTTAAATATGAAAAACACACCACATATTAATCAGACAGCGGAGATAGCGGAAACCATTTTACTTCCCGGCGACCCGTTAAGAGCAAAATTTATAGCGGAAAACTTTTTTGAAAATCCTGTTCAGTTCAACGGGGTACGCGGCGCATTAGGCTTCACAGGAACCGTAAACGGCAAAAAAATCTCAGTTTTAGGCACAGGAATGGGTGTGCCGAGTATGGGAATTTATTCCCATGAGCTGATAAATATATTCGGAGTAAAAAATCTGATAAGAATCGGTTCCTGCGGAGCTATACAGGAAAATATAAAACTATACGATATAATTTTAGGAATGGGTTCAGCCACAACGTCTAATTTCGGAAGTCAGTTTTGTCTTCCCGGCGTTTTCTGCCCCACAGCAAGCTGGAAACTTTTAGAGAAAGCGAAAAAATCGGCGGACGACCTTGGTATAAAAAACCTTCACATAGGCAATATATTGTGTGACGACGCCTTTTACAGCGACGACGCCGATTCCGTAGGTAAATGGAAAAAAATGGGTATTTTAGGAATTGAAATGGAATCCGCCGCTCTTTATATGAACGCGGCGAGATATAACGCGAACGCACTTTGTATACTTACGGTATCCGACCATATTTTAACAAAAGAGGCGACCTCCGCAAAAGACAGGGAAACCTCCTTCACCAATATGATAAATATAGCTTTAACACTCGCTTAAGGAAATACCCTTGTCATTTCAGGGAGGCGAAAAATATGAATATGAATTTTGTAGATTTAATAATAAAAAAACGAGATAATAAAACTCTTACCTCTGAGGAAATCAACTATTTTGTAAAATGCGCTTCAGATAATAATTTTCCCGACTATCAGATTTCGGCTATGTTAATGGCAATATATTTAAACGGCTTAAACAATAAAGAAACGTCAGATTTGACAATGGCAATGGCGAAGTCGGGAAAAATTCTTAATTTATCGGAAATAAGCGGTATAAAAGTTGATAAGCACAGTACAGGGGGCGTAGCCGACACAACAACTCTTGTACTTGTGCCTCTCGCGGCGTCCTGCGGGCTTCCTGTTGTGAAAATGTCAGGAAAAGGCTTGGGACACACAGGCGGAACAGTTGATAAGCTTGAGTCAATTCCCGGCTTTAATACGGAAATTTCAGAAGAAACCGCCATAAATCTTGCCAAGAAAAATAAAATTGTAATAATGGGCCAGTCAGAGGAACTTGCTCCGGCTGATAAAAGGCTTTACGCTATGCGGGACGTAACGGGAACCGTTGAGAGTATACCTTTAATAGCGTCAAGCATAATGAGCAAAAAAATAGCGTCCGGCTGTGACGCTCTCGTATTGGATATAAAATGCGGAAACGGTTCGTTTATGAAAGACTTGCCTTCGGCAGAGGAACTGGCGGAAACGATGTTAAAAATCGGAAAGAGCGTAAACAAAAAAGTTATCGCGGTAATAACTGATATGAACGAGCCTTTAGGGAAAAATATAGGGAACTCTCTTGAGGTAATTGAGGCCATTGAAATATTAAAAGGCAATACAGAGGGAAAATTGAAAGAAGTATCTCTTGAGCTTGGAAGTCTTATGCTTGTTCTGGGCGATATTTGTAAAACGAAAGAAGAAGCCCGGAAAAGACTTGAGGAAAATATAAAAAATAAAAACGGCTTGGAAAAATTCAGAGAGCTGATAATTTCTCAGAAAGGAAATCCCGAAATAATAAACGATTATTCTCTTTTACCTAAAGCGAACTTCAAAAAAGAACTGATATCTGAATTTTCGGGATATATAAGCGTCACAGACGCCCGCAATATAGGGAAAGCCGCCTGTGAGACAGGCGCGGGCAGAAAAACAAAAGCCGATAAAATTGATTACGGCGCGGGGATAATATTAAAATTTTCTTCGGGGGATAAAATAGAAAAAGGCGGCATTTTAGCGGAAATATACGCCTCATCCGCGGAAAAATGCGAAAACGCCGAAGAAATACTGAAAAATTGTATAAAAATCTCGGAAACTCCTCCGAAGCCCAAAAAAACAATATTAAAAATAATAGGAGGCTGAAAAAAAATAATGAAAAGAGCGATAATAATAGTGCTTGACGGAGTAGGCATAGGAGAATTGCCTGACGCGGGCAAGTATAACGACCTTGGAAGCAATACATTAATGAATATAAAGAAACAAGTACCCGGATTAAACTTAAAAAATATGAGTTCTTTAGGTCTTGGGAACATAAAATGTGAAATCGGTGAAAACTTATATGAAAAATGTGAAAATCCAAAGGGAATTTATGGCAAAATGGCGGAGCGTTCCGCGGGAAAAGATACGACAACGGGACATTGGGAAATAGCGGGAATATGGCTTGAAAAACCTTTCCCGACTTATCCGAACGGTTTTCCCGAAGAAATAATGGATAAATTCGAAAAAGAAACAGGCCGTAAAACCCTTGCCAACTATCCTGCGTCCGGTACGGAGATAATAGAAAAATTAGGAGACGAGCACGTAAAAACGGGTTTTCCGATAATATACACTTCGGCGGACAGTGTATTTCAGATAGCGGCCCATGAAGATATAATCCCCGTAGAGGAACTTTATAAAATCTGTGAAACGGCGAGAGAAATACTGCGGGGAGAGCATAATGTCGCGCGGGTAATAGCAAGGCCGTTTACAGGCTCGTCCGGAAATTATACCCGTACAAAAAACAGAAAAGACTTTTCTGTTTCTCCCGTTTCAAAAACATTGTTAAATTACGCTGAGGAACAAGGTTTATCAGTAAAAGCGGTAGGAAAAATAGAGGACATTTTCAACAACAGCGGAATAACGCACTCTGTACACACGACAAATAATGCTGACGGAATTGAGCAGACAATAAAATATTTAAAGGAATCATTTGAAGGTATAATTTTTACAAACCTTGTGGATTATGATATGTTGTATGGTCATAGAAATAACGTAAAAGGATTTGCGGACGCTCTCGAATATTTTGATAATAAACTGCCCGAGATAACAGAAGCGTTAAACGATGACGATATTCTTTTTATAACGGCTGACCATGGCTGTGACCCGACAACCCCAAGTACAGACCATTCAAGGGAATATGTATTCCTTCTTGGCTATGGAAAGAATTTAATACCTTCCGATATAAAAACACGTCCCACCTACTCCGACCTTGCGGCGACAATCGCCGAATATTTAGGCCTGAACGCCGACATAAAAGGAACAAGCTTTTTAAAAGAAATAAGACGGTGATTAAATCACCGTCTCAGCGTGTCGGAAAAGTTAAAATCTCTGAGAAACTTCAACCGTCAGAAGCGCTGCGGACTTCAAATCCGCAAAACGGGCTTTGCCCGTTTGAGGAAAAGCGCTGTTTCAATAGCTTTTCAAGCCTTGTGTGAAGAAACGGCGCTTTATTCTTCTGTTTAAACTCATCGAAAACCTGTTTTTGATGACAGCGTGTCGCTTTTTTATTCCTCAATTTCCTGTAAAGCGTCAAAACCTTCCTGTCCTGTTCTGACCTTAACAGCGTTTTCAACGCCGTAAACAAATATTTTACCGTCTCCGATATTCCCCGTATAAAGAGCCTTTTTGGCGGCCTCAACAACCTTTTCCACAGGAACGGCGGAAACAACAACCTCCACCTTGATTTTAGGAAGCAGAGTAATATCTACGGGAACACCTCTGTAAAACTTAGTATTTCCCTTCTGAACACCACAGCCTGAAACTTTTGTAACGGTAATACCTGTAACGCCAATCGCGTTAAGCTGATTTTTAAGCTTCTCAAATCTTTCTTCTTTACAAATAATTTCCACATTTGTTATTTTATGTTCAGCGTTGCTCGGAGAGCCCTGCATAACCTGAACAGGAACCTCAACCTCTTTCTCATTGTTTTCAATAACTGTATGAGTAGGCATAAAGTCGGCATAGCTTGATTCGATACCGTGTTCCTCAATATCAAGTCCGACAACCTCCTCATGAGCGGAAACCCTGAGGCCGACAGTATGTTTGATGACTTTAAAAATAATAATCATAGTAACGGCGACCCATGCGACTATACAGACAACGCCGAGAAGCTGAACACCGAAAAACTCAAAACTTCCGCCATAGAAAAGTCCTGTAAAATCAGTTTTTCCCTCCGCCATGGGAACAGCGGCGAACAAACCTGTAAGCAAAGTACCCAGAGCGCCGTTGATACAATGAACGCCGACAGCGCCGACAGGGTCGTCAATTTTAAGAACCTTGTCAACAAATTCTATACCCACAACAACGGCTATACCCGCTATAGCTCCAATAATAGCGGCGCCGGCGGGAGTAACCACGTCACAGCCCGCCGTAATTGCCACAAGACCGGCGAGAGAACCGTTAAGAGTCATAGACACGTCAGGCTTGCCGTATTTAACCCATGTAAAAATCATAGTAACAACAGTGGCCACCGCGGCGGCTAAATTTGTAGTCATAAATACGCTTCCGGCGAGTCCGGCGTTTTCTCCCGACATACTTACTGTTGAGCCGCCGTTAAAACCGAACCAGCAGAACCAGAGTATAAATACGCCTAACGCGCCGAGGGTTAAACTGTGTCCCGGTATAGCCTTAGGTTTACCGTTCCTGTCGTATTTTCCGATACGCGGGCCGAGTATTTTAGCGCCGACCAGAGCGGCGACGCCGCCAACCATATGTACATTGGCTGAACCGGCGAAATCATGAAAACCCAAATCATTAAGCCAGCCGCCGCCCCAGCTCCAATGACCTGAAATCGGATAAATAACAAGGCTTATAATCAGGCTGTAAATAAGGTATGAGCTGAATTTTGTTCTTTCCGCCATAGCTCCCGAAACAATAGTAGCGGCGGTAGCGCAGAAAACCGTCTGAAAAATAATAGAAGTAAAAGCGGGGTTTCCGATGACGGCGCCGTCATCAAGCATACCGTCTAAAAAGAAATGGAATCCGCCGAATATTGAGTTATCTCCGCCGAACATAATTCCATAGCCGACCGCCCAGAAGACAACCGTACCGACCGCAAAATCCATAAGATTTTTCATAATGATATTTCCGGCGTTTTTGGCTCTTGTAAAACCTGTTTCCACCATAGCGAAGCCGGCCTGCATAAAGAATACCAGAGCCGTCCCTATAAGAGTCCATAAAATATCAAGCGAGCCTATGGAGATTCCGCCGTCAGAAACGCTGTAATTAAGAGCGTTCGCGAGCTCGTTGAGATTAACGTCCGTCAAAAAAGTATACATAACAATTCCTCCCTTAAATTTTTATATGGGGCTTTGCCCTTATACAATCGAGTAGGATACTGCTCTTTTTTATAGTCTCCCGCTCGCCTGTGCGAAGCGTCGGTAAGCTTTGCTTACATATTCCTTTCGACGCCTCTGTACATAAAAAAAAGGCGCCGCCGGTTAATATTCATTTAACCGACAACACCTTTGTCTGAAACCAAGTATAAAACTTTTTAAATTAAAAATCAATAGTTTTTTTAAAATTTAACAAAGTTTATGCAATCATATAAAAATAATAAAAAAATGCAGGATTTTTTTATATAAGTTTCATAACATTAATAATTTGTTCATAATTAAGAAAACACATAGGTTTTAAAAATTATTTTCTTCCCGCAAAAACCGGCGATAAAATTTTGCTTTTCATTCTTTTATTGTTTCGTTATAATTCAGGGCTTTTTAGTTCCGCCATTCTTGTCGGAAAACTGTAAATTTTCATAATCAGCGATAGTCATGGGCATAGCGTAGAAATATCCCTGTGCAATATCGCAGCCGTTTTCCTGCAAAAGTTCCGCCTGTTCAATCGTCTCAACGCCCTCGGCAACAGTTTCCATTCCAAGTTTAGATGCCATATCAATAATACTCTCGATAATATCCTGACCCTTTTTAGAGGCGCTTGTTTCGCCAAAGAATCCTTTATCAATTTTAAGCACGTCAACATCAAGATTTTTAAGCATATTAAGTGAAGAATATCCTGAGCCGAAACCGTCCATAGAAATTTTAAACCCAATGTCATGAAGTCTTTTAAGAACCTCTGATATAACGTCCATACTTTCAAAAGCGATAGTTTCCGTAATCTCAAGCTCAATAAACTCCGCGGAAAGATTATATCTGTCCAGAATTTTTTTAAGGTCTTCGGCATAATTTCTTTTAAACAGGTGCATTCTGGATTGATTAATTGAAATCCTGACAGGTTCGGCGCCCATATCGAGCCATTTTCTCTGCGTCTTGCAGACAGTCTCAAAAACGAACATATCAAGGTCTACAATAAATCCGTTTTTCTCAAAAACAGGAACAAACTTATCCGGCGTGAGAAATCCTTTAGAGTGGTGATTCCAGCGTACTAAGGCTTCCCCGCCCGAAAGGGTATGGTCTTTAATGTCATATTTAGGCTGTATATAAACGACAAACTCGTCATTTTTAAGGGCATATTCAATATCGCTTTCGTTTATAATCTGATTTCTCGTTTCCTCGTCATAAAAAGCGCAGTAATTCATATACTTTCCCAAAATTTCAGACAAAGCAAATTTTGCCCTTCCTATAACGTTGGATATATTAAATTCCGTTTCCCGTCGGTTATTAAAAATATCCGTATCGTTAATAACATAAATTCCGCAGCATACCGTGACAGAGCATTTAGAGATTTCCGCATCCGCTCTTTTATATTCGGAAATATCGTCCATAATCATTTCAAGCCGTGTTTTTATTCCATCGTTTCCATCGTATTTCAGAAGCAGATTAAATCTTCCGGCGCCCGCTCTTGATACAACCTCGCCCTCAAAAGCACTTTGGCACAAAATATCGGCTGTATATTTTAAAACAAAGTCACCCTCGTCTAATCCGAAATGCTCGTTTATAACACCAAAATTATTAATCTCAAGAACTACCATAGCATATTTGTCTTTATTTTTCGTCAGAATTTCCGCCGCTTCCAATATAAATTTATTTTTATTTCCAAGTCCCGTAATCTTATCTATATAAGCCATTTCATAAATTCTTTTTTTATCGTTTCTTTTAATACTGATTAAATTTATAAAAAGCATAACAATCACGCTCATAAAAAAACCAAGGAAAAATGACAATATATTGACAGAAAGGTTTTCATTTATAAAAACTCCGTCTTTTCCGTCAATTATACATATAATAAAATTTGCGAGGAAAAAAACAACTGCCCATACGGCTAAAGCCGCCGCTCCCTTTAAAAGAAAACCTTTATTTTTCATAAAATCCTCCCTTTTTTATTTTTATTTGTGCTGAAATCACGGGCGCCGCCCGTACCCGCTTTTTTTGAAAGAAAGAAGCAAAGAACCTTTGCGTAAAACTACCGTTTCGCCGGGGAAAAATTAAATATACCGGCAAAATTACTCCGGTCCAACAAAAAAATATTTTTTAACCGTCGGACTTACTTATTTTTAGGTTGGGTTGCTATAATTATAAATCATAAAAAAACTGATGTCAATTATGTAAATGTTCAGAGTGCGGAAATCAATTTGTTAAAGTGTCAATGATTGGTTACACTTTAACATTTGATTGCTGTATTTTTTCACACGTTCGTTTCATAAATTTTTTACTCATAAAAACATACTTTATATTAAGTTTAGAAGAATACAATTAGGATAAATTAAATTAATAATTTTAATTTTTATCAAGCAAAACGTAGTTTTGCGTTATAAAGTTTAGGTCAAGCCTTTTTAATAAGCGCCGCAAAGGCTTGCAGGATGGTGCCGCGGTCTTAAGTTAGTGCATATGGGGCAAAGCCCTGCGGTTTTTAATTTATAAAACGACCGTGTCAAAAACCCCTCTTTAGTATGCCGTACTAAAGAGGGGTTTTTCTGCCCTTCACACAAAAAGAGCGTTTGAAAATCAAACGCTCTTTTCATACTTCTGTAAAATAATCTTATTTTTTAGTCAACTTTAGCAAATTTAAGATTGTCGAAGTAAATCGGACCTACACCTGTTCTTACAAATCTGATTTGCTTTATAGCATTGTGAGCAACGCTATCTACTAAATTTCCCTCACAAGTTCCTGCTGGAGTAGCCGTAGTCCAGTCTGTCTCAGGAGCGTACGAAGCGCCATGAGCGTAAATTGTTGTTTTAGATGTTCCGTTGTCCAAATCCACTTCTATAACTATATGATACCATTTATTGCTTTCAAATGCAAAATCGGTTCCTCCTGATGTCAATTTTGGCGCGCTTGACGCGTTGTAACTTGAATTGTCAGTATCTACAACATACGCATTTCCGCCCACGTCTACCAGCTGATAGAAAATATCACTGCCATCAGTAGTCGTGCTTGATAAATTACTTTCTGTAATATACCCTATAACATCGTCATTATTTGCAAATGTCTGACTATAAGTACCGTTAAGTTCTTCCAAATCGTTCTTATCGTTTTCAAATAAAATTCTGAAGCTTCTGGCCGGGTCGCCGCCGTCATAAGTCGAAAGGAAATCAACACTTAATTGCCATTTTCCGCTTGTTGCGGAGCCGTCGAACTGTGCGGCTACGGCTTTGTTTCCAAT
>CAYLJL010000021.1:0-12688 GCA_964384005.1 uncultured Lachnospiraceae bacterium
GTCAGGCCCTTTTTAATTACAAGGAAAGGAGTTTCCCCCTATGGGACGAAAATCATCTTTTGTAAAACAGGCGGCAATTCTCGCCGTCGCCTCAATCCTTGTCCGGGTTTTGGGATTTTTGTACAGAGTCCCTCTTACGAATATGATAGGAGACGAAGGCAACGGAATATATTCGGCGGGATACTATATATATACTTTTTTCCTTGTAATGAGTTCGGCGGGGCTTCCCGCGGCAATCTCAAAGATGGTATCGGAAAAAATCTCCGTCGGACAGTTTGCCGCCGCCCATAAGATATTTAAGGTTTCTCTTGTCGTCGCCTTTGTTATAGGCTTAATCTGCTCTCTTCTGATGTATTTTTTAGCGGGCCGGTTCTGCGCGCTTATAGAAAGTCCCGACAGCTATTATACTATTCTGACTTTATCGCCCACAATATGCGTGGTTTCCGTAATGGCTGTATTCAGGGGATATTTTCAGGGAATGAACACAACCGTTCCGACTGCGCTCTCTCAGGTTATAGAACAAATATTCAACGCTGTTTTCAGCGTTTATCTGGCATATATTTTTATAGACAACGTAATATACGCCGCCGCCGGCGGAACCGCCGGAACAGGTATAGGCGCCCTTGCCGGACTTATTTTTATCGCCGCCATATATCTGCTTACCCGCCCGAACATAAAAAGAAAAATTTACTGTGACAAACAGTTCTACAAAGAGGAATCCTTTAAAAAAATCACAAAAAACCTTATAAAGCTGGCAGTCCCCATAATAACGGGAACAGCTATCTTTTCTATGACAAATCTTATAGATATGCAGATGGTAAACAGCCGCCTCGCGGCGGCGGGATTTGAACAGGGAAAAATAAACGCCCTCTACGGTCAGCTTACGGGAAAATATGTTACAATAACAACCCTTCCCGTTTCTGTTTCCACCGCCGTAGCGACAGCTGTTTTGCCCGCCATAGCCGCGAGCGTCGCCAAAAAAGCTTTTAAAGATGTAACCTTAAAGATAAACACGGCGCTTCGGGTAACTATGATTATATCAATTCCCGCCGCTATCGGCATAGGCGTCTTGGGCGACCCTGTTTTAAAAATGCTCTATCCGAATTATTCTGAAGGCGGGATTTTACTTAAAGTCGGCTCCATAAGCATAATTTTTTTGGCGCTCAGCCAGATAGCCACGGGAATTTTACAGGGACTCGGAAAAGTATATGTTCCGGCTGTAAACGCTCTTATGGGCGCAATTATAAAAATACCTTTAAACTATTTCCTCATAAGCATACCCGAAATAAACGTTACCGGAGCGGTTATAAGCACAATCGCCTGTTACGCCGTAGCTTCATACTTAAATTTTATAGCCCTGAAAAAATCAACAAAAACAAAAACGGATTTTACCGGTATACTTATAAAACCTTTGTGCGCTTCTGTATTTATGGCGGGCGCCTGCTATTTATCATATGAGATTATTTATTATCTGACCGACGCCAATACATTATCCACAATCATTTCGATTTGTGTCGGCTCCGTTGTATATTTTATAGCGATGGCGTTAATCGGCGGACTGAAAAAGGACGACCTTGAACTTATGCCAATGGGTCGGAAAATGATTTCTCTCCTTAAAAGACACAGGCTTTTGTAACAACGGCAGTATAAAATATTACCAATGCACACGATTGCGGCAGTAATGCCGCTTTCAGCCCGTAAGCCGGCGCTGCGGGAAACGAATAAATTCGTTTCCTAAAAAGCTAAAAAGAAAAAAGAAAGGAATTTTTTTATGAGCGGAAATAAAGCTTTTAAATCGGAACTTATTGACTCAAAAGAGGTTTTTAACGGAAAAATAATAAACGTATATCACGACAGAATATCCCTCCCTGACGGAAGAAACGCTCTCCGTGAAATTGTGAAACGTGGAAACGCCTCCGCCATACTTCCTATAGATAAAGACGGAAACATTATTTTCGTAAGACAATATCGTCACCCTGTGGGCGACTGCGTTCTGGAAATCCCCGCGGGGATTCTCGAAAAAGGAGAAGACCCGCTCCTCTGCGCCAAAAGGGAGCTTGAGGAAGAAACATCTTTTAAAACCGAGGATATAAAACTCCTTGTAAAAATGCACTCGGCTATAGGCTTCTGCGACGAACAGATATATATTTATCTCGCCCGAAATCTTGAACAGGGAGAATTTAACCTTGATGAGGACGAATATATAGAAACCGAGAAATATTCTCTCAATGAAGCCGTTGAAATGATTTTTAACGGCACTATAACCGACAGCAAAACAATGGCGGCGGTTCTCGCCTATAAAGCGACGCTTTGATTTTAGTCCGCTTACTCTTCGATTTTAGTCCGCGGCGCTTTTTATTATTTCTGAAAAAAAGAGATTTTATAATTTTGTAAACTTCCTTAAATTTTTTTCGTATATAGTTATATAGTAAAAGAATTTACTTTGTTTGCTATATCTGCAATAATAAAAAAAATTGTGAAAGGATTTTGATTATGAAAAGAAAAATAAGCGTCACATTAGCCGCTTTAATGATTTTTGTATCGTCCTCCTCCGTTTTCGGGGCAATTTCCGATATAACAATTAACGCCGACGGGCTTTTACAGCCTGTCAGAAACGAAATAATAAACAAAAACGGCGCGAACTATGTCGGATTGAGAGAAATGTCCGATATTTTAGGAGCGGATGACGTTTTCTGGGATTCAAAAGCGAGAACAGTTACAATAAAAAAAGGGAATAAAAAAGTTGTCCTATCCGTTGACAGCGGAAAAGTTTCAGTCGACGGAAAAGAAGTAGATACTCCCGTAACCGCTGAAATAGTAAACTCAAGGGTTATGGTTCCTCTCCGCTTCATAAGCGAAATATTTGACGCCGAAGTCTCATGGGACGAGGATAAAAGAATGATAACCGTTGTTAATCCTGATAAAACGGGAAATTATGCCGTTTTAAACACAGTCGGTGAAAAAAACGAAACCACGACGGTATATACATACGAGGAAGCGCTTTCGGCAGCGATAAGTAAAAACTCCGACCTTAAAAACCTTGACGACACTATTTCTTATCTTTCGGAAGCGAGAGACGATTTAGGAAACAATTTAAAAATAATGGACGACGCCTATGATTCCTACACAACGATTGAAAACGGCGCGGCTTCAGGCGGACTAAGCGAGACAGCGGCTTTGCAGCTTCGGGCAAATATGACGGAAACCTTAAGCTCGACAATTAAAATTATGCAGTCGATAAAATCGGCAGATGTAAACCGCTCTCTTAAAGATATAAACGAGGAAATGATAAAAGACGGCCTTGCCGCCACTCTTAAAAATTATCTTTCGTCCATAAAAACGGCACAGATGAATATTTCCCTCTTAGAGGAAAGCGTAAATCTCGGTCAGGAAAATATTGAGAATATGGAGCTTAAACTTTCTGTCGGTATGGAAAGCGAGCAGAACGTTTTCACCGCCAGACTTGAACAGGAACAGCTTGAATTAAGCCTTGAGTCGGCAAAACTTTCCCTTGAACAGCTTAAACAAAGCTTAAACAGCTTTATAGGAGCCGGCGCTGATGAGGATATATTTATTGATTATGAAATCACATTCGACAAGCTTGACGATATTCAGCTTGAATCATATGTCACTCTGAAAACTCAGAATGACCCGCTGATAAAGACATTAAAAGCGCAGGTTGACCTTGCCGAATACAATAAAAGAGTCGCTGCCGTAAACGCTTCCGACGCGGAAAGATTAAACCTTATAAACTCAGTAAATACAGCGACAAGAACATTAAAAGATAAACAGGATTCTATGGCGACAAATATAAGAAATACTTATAATCAGTTAAAACAGCTTGAACAACAGGATAAATCCAAAAAAGCGGCGGTAAAAAAAGCCATAGAGGATTATAACAGCGCCGTCGTAAGCTATCAGGCGGGAATGGCTACAAACTATCAGGTCAGTCAGGCGAAAATGGCAATTTTAAACGCCGAAATTGAGGTCGAAAAAAACGCCCTAAGCTATGACCTTCTGGTATTCTCCTTTGAAAGACCTTATATGCTTGGCTAAGGCGGTTTCCCGCAAATTACAGATAAAAATTATTTATATATAAAATGAAGCGTAAATTTTTAAGCCTGCGACCTTAAAACTTACGCTTCATTTATTTTTTTATTTATATATCCTTTATATTTATTGAGGAAAATACCTCGTCATTTTTCTCAACAGTAAAAGAATTCATCCATTTTTCCCTTTGCTGATTATAAAGTTCGTCTTTTTTTCTCTTTATATAGTTTTCCTTTTCCGCCTGTTTAACGGAAGAAATATCAACAGGTGTAAACTCCGATACGTAAACTATATAAAAACCGTTTGAAACGGTTATAATATCGGAAATCTCACCCTTTTCAACCATATCGCATACCGCGTCCTCAAATGCGCCCTCAAAAATCCCCTTTTTCATTCTGACCTCAGTATTCTCTTTTCTTTCAGAGCACTCCTCTATAAGAGAGTCAAAATCCTCTCCTTCTCTCGCCCGTAAAAGCACTTCGCTCATCTGACTGTAAACCTCGTCAAAATCGCTTTTATCCTTATTGAAGCCTTTAAAAATATATTTTATTTTCATATCAACCAAATCCGCTTTATTTTCCTCATAATACTCCTCAAAATATTCATCAAACTCCTCGTCGTCTACAGTATAGCCTTCCGTAATATAATCAAATACCTTTGTTCTTATAAATCCGTCCTCTATTATTTTACGTACATCCTCATAAGTAACGCCGAAACTTTCCGCGCGCGCCTCTCCAAGGTTTTCAAAAAACGACTCAGCCTCGCTTTCAGCCTCTGACCTTTCGCTTTCCGAAAGCTCTATATTGAATTTATCGGCCTGCTCTATGGCGACTTTCACGTCGACAACAGAGTCGGCAGTGTTCTGCTTGGCCAAATCTTCCGCCAGAACCCCGTCTATATCCGTTTCCCAGATATCCGCCCCGCCGGTCTGTTCAAAATGCTTTTTCTGCTCATAAAGATAAACCATATACTCGCCTCTGCTTATCTTTATATTATCCCCTACCTTTATGGCATAATCGTCCTCAAAAGATTTTAAGGAAAAAATTATAACAACCGCCGCGGCTATTATAAACAAAGAAAAAATAATTATCAAAACAATTTTATTTTTCATTTTAAATACCTCGTCAATTAACTTACAGCAATTTTTTTAAACTATGGAATTGCCGTAAACTATACCACTTCCGCCACTCTGGCAAAACATCAGAATTTTTTCAGGTACGTTATAGTTAATATTATACTCCATAAAGGAGCTCACTTCAAAGGATTTTTAATTATGTAACAAAGATGTAATATTTTTAATGGGTTTATCGGCCGGTTTTTACTTTTTTTTGATAAACGTCTTCACCGCCGAAAATAATTTTGTTTAAAGCTTACAAATTAAGGTATTATTTTTGTGCATTATGTAAATAATAGATATAAAGAAACAACGGTCCTTCAACCATAAAATCGCTGATTTTAAAATATTTACAATATTATTTTTGATTTTCCAAAAAAAATGTGATATAATGTAAGGGAAATAACGACAAATTCAAAAATAAAAATAATTTTTCAAAAAAATTTGATTGTTGGTGTTATTTTTTTGAAAAATGTCACTATAATGAAAATTTTTAAAATTATTTTTATCACCTTTTGTGCGGTGTTTCCTGAAGGAATAATAAATCACGTCATTTTTGTAAAATTCAGAATAAAGCAAAGGAGGTTCTCTATGTGTTTAAAGTAGGCGATAAAATTGTTTATCCCATGTATGGCGCGGGCGTAATTGAGGGCATGGAAGAAAAGGTTATTGACGGCGAAAATAAATTATATTATATTATGAGGATACCCGTAGGCAATTTAAAAATCACTATTTCAGTAAAAAAGGCGGATACTTTAGGACTTCGGGAAATCTCAAGCTCATCGGAGGTTCTTGGAATTATAAACGAGGCCCGTCCGATAGAAATGTCAGATAATTGGAATCAACGATATAAAGATAACGTCGAAAGAATAAAAACAGGCAGCCTTGAAAAAGTCGTACAGGTTTTTAAAACCCTTATTTTCAGAGAAAGAAAAAAAAGCCTTTCAAGTGTGGAGAAAAAATTGCTCGGTACCGCCAAACAAATTATTTTAAGTGAAATTATTTTATCAAATGATATTGAAAAAGAACAGGCTGAAGCTATTTTGGAACAAGCTGTTATATAATATGACGCACACAGCCGCGTAAGGTATTCACGGTTTTGCCGTGACACGGCCGGCGCAAATCAAACAGGGGCGGATATAGACAATAATTAAACGGCAGATTATTTTGTCGTTCACTTATTGTTTATATCCGCCCTTTAAAGAACCGCTGATTAATCTCAACTTGAAAATGGTCAGAAGGAGGCAAAATAAAAATTCAAAAAGCGCCGCGGACTTTAATCCTCAGGATAGGCTTTGCCTTGCTGACCGCCCAAGGCGTCCTGACTGGAGGAGAAAATTTAATTTGTCGGTATTTCCTATAAATCCGTAAAAGCAATATTTTATCCTATTTCCTCAAGGCAGACTTTCATATCCGAAACGAATTTATTATCCCCTTCCGCTATTTTATAAGTAAGATAAGGAGTTCCGCCGCCGCTTAAAATAAGTTTTTCGGGATTATTTTTAACAGCGCCGAGAAGCCTGCCGACGTCAACCTCCGAATCGGGTCTGAATTTCAGCACAACATTCTGCTGTTTCTGAATAACGCTTGTTATTCCGATTTTATGGGCGACGCTTTTCAATATGGCAATGTCCAGAAGATTTTTAACACAATTCGGCATTTCCCCGAATCTGTCCAGAAGTTCGTCCTGAACATCAAACAAATCCTCTTTGGTCAGAATTTCGGAAATTCTTTTATACATCTCCAGTTTTTGCTCCTCATTCGCAATGTATTCGTGAGGAATATAAGCGTTTATCTTTAAATCAATAAGAGTTTCAAACTCCTCCTCTACCTTTTCGCCTTTAAGCTCCGAAACAGCCTTGTCTAAAAGTTTACAGTACATATCATAGCCTACCACGTCCATATGGCCGTGCTGTTCGGCGCCCAGAAGATTTCCCGCGCCTCTTATCTCCAAATCTCTCATAGCGACTTTGAAGCCGGAGCCAAATTCAGTAAATTCCTTTATAGTCTGGAGTCTTTTCTCCGAAACCTCTTTAAGCACCTTGTTTTTTCTGTACATAAGATAAGCGAATGAACTTCTGTTCGACCTTCCGACGCGCCCCCTTAACTGATAAAGCTGAGAAAGTCCCATACAGTCGGCGTCCTGAATAATAATTGTGTTTACGTTGGGAATGTCAAGACCCGTTTCTATAATTGTCGTACAAATAAGTACGTCAATATTGCCGCCCATAAACTCCAGCATAATGGTTTCAAGCTCTCTTTCGCTCATCTGCCCGTGGGCAAAGGCGACGTTGGCTTCGGGAACCAGTTTCTGAATTTTAAAGGCGGTTTCGGAAATATTTTTTACCCTGTTGAAAAGATAATACACCTGTCCGCCCCTTATAAGTTCTCTATGGATAGCGTCTTTTACCGACTCGTCGTTATATTCCATTACATAAGTCTGTATAGGAAGCCTTTCTCCCGGCGGTTCCTCAAGTACGCTCATATCTCTTATGCCGGAAAGACTCATATGGAGAGTTCTTGGAATAGGAGTCGCCGTAAGAGTAAGTACGTTTACGTCTTTTTTCAGGGATTTCATTTTTTCCTTATGGGCAACTCCGAAACGCTGTTCCTCGTCAACAACGACAAGGCCCAGATTTTTGAATTCCAAATCCTTTGAAAGTATCCTGTGGGTGCCGACAACAATATCAATACTTCCATTTTTAAGACCGTTTACAATTTCCCTCTGCTGTTTCGGAGTTCTGAAACGGGACATCATTTCAACCCTTACGGGAAAATTCCTCATACGGCTTATAAAAGTATTATAATGCTGTTGAGCAAGTATTGTCGTCGGAACCAGATAAGCCACCTGTTTTGAGTCCTGCACCGCCTTAAAAGCCGCCCTGAGGGCGATTTCGGTTTTTCCGAAGCCCACGTCGCCGCAGATAAGCCTATCCATAACCTTTCCGCTTTCCATATCCGCCTTCACGTCGTAAACAGCGTTAAGCTGGTCGTCAGTCTCAACATAGGGAAAAGAATCCTCAAACTCTTTTTGCCATATAGTATCTTTTGAGTAGGTAAAGCCTTTTGCGGCCTGTCTTTTGGCGTAAAGCTCAACCAGGTCCTCCGCGAGAATATAAGCCGCTTTTTTCGCTTTCGCCTTTGCCTTTGCCCACTGAGTTCCGCCAAGTTTGTTAAGCTTCGGTATACGGGCCTCTCCGCCTATATATTTCTGTACCATATCCATCTGATTTATGGCTACGTAAAGATTTCCCCCGTCCTCATAGCCTATTTTCATATAATCCTTTGTAACCCCGTCGGCAGTTATTTTCTCCACGCCTTTAAAAATACCTATTCCGTGGTTGTCGTGTACAACATAATCACCCTGTTTCAAATCCGAAAAGCTTTGAATTTTAACCCCCGTTTTTTTCTTTTTGGGCTTTCTTCTTTTCTTCTCAACTCCGAAAATCTCTTTGTCGCTTATAATAACAAATTTCTCGTTTACATACTCAAACCCCGAATTTAAACTCCCTCTTAAAACATATACCACATTTTTCGCTATATCGAGCCTTTCGGGGTTTTCGGAGAAAAACGCCGTTATATCCCTTGAGTTTAATTCTTTTACGATTCTTTCGCAGCGGGTTTTATTCCCCGCGAGAAAAACTATACGATAATCATCAGAAGTCATAAACTTAAGGTCCTCAATAAGCATCTCAAAATTATTTTTAAAGGCGCCGGAAGTTTTTATAAGAAAGTCATATATACTTTTAAGTTTAAAATCACGTATATTTTTTACAAGGGAAGACAGTAAAACCTCCCTGAACGACGAACTTTTAAAAAGGATATCCTCAAAAGAAAAAATCATATTCAGACCTGAAGGCAGTATATACCCTTTTTCGATTCTTCCCTTCATACTTTCGGAAAACTCATTAAGGGTTCTCTCGGCGCGTTCTCTCACGCGGCCCGGCTCATTGTAAAAAATCACCGTATCTTTTGGGAGATAATCAAGAAAACTCTCGCAGTCGTCATAGAAAAAATCAATATACTTGTCAACTCCCGATATACTTTTCTGCTCCGTAAGATTTTCGATAGCCTCTCCCACATATTCCTTTAAGTTTTCAATTTCCTCCGTCATAGATTTTTTCTCAAAAGAGGAAAGAGCGGACTTGAATTCTTTTTTTATTTTATCGACGGCAGGAGAGAGTTCTTTTTCCGAATAAATAAGCTCGCGTGTGGGATAAATAGTTATTTCGGGAATTCTTTCAACAGAGCGCTGTGAAAACTCGTCAAGAATTCTTATCGTATCAATTTCATCTCCCCAGAACTCAATTCTTACGGCGCTTGAAAAAACAGGGGAGAAAATATCCATTATACCTCCTCTCACGGCAAATTGTCCCCGCGCCTCAACAAGGTCGCACCTTTCATAGCCCATAAAAACAAGTTTTTTGCAAAAATCCTCTAAAGAAAGTCTCATACCTTCTTTAAGAGTCGTTATATAGCTTTTAAAAATCTCCTTGGGAATAAGCTTGTCAAAAAGCGCCTCTACAGAAAGAACAACAGTAAAGCCGCTTTTTCCGGAACTTTCCGGATTCATTATTTTATTTATTATTTCAAACCTTTTTCTTATTATATCCGTACTCTTTATATCGGCGCTGTAAAAAATAATATCTTTGGAAGGATAAAGCATAACGTTGTCTTTTTTAAAAAACATAACGTCCTCATAAATTTCCTTCGCCGCAAGTTCGTTTTCCGCTATTATCAAAGACGGGGCGGAAATATTTTCTATAACGCCGTATATCAGATGAGCCTTCTGTGAATTAATAACCCCCGTCGCCAGAACGGGCGTTTGATTTTCCTTTACGGAATCAAGAAGCTTATTAAAATTTTCCGTTTCGTAAAGCGGTAATAAAAAAGTATCCGCCAATTATATCGCCTCCTAACAACAATTCCGGTATCAGCGTGCCTGAAAGAGCCGCGCTTGCGGGAAACGCCTGAGTTTCCCGCGGTTCTGTTATATTTTCGTACTTAAAGTTATTCCTCATTTTATAGTCAATAGACTTCTTTCGAAACCGCGAAATTACTCCGCTCCGACAAAAAAATATTTGTATCAATATGAAGTTTCGAAAGAAGTCTAATCAACTTAAAAATAAACAGGTTCGGCGGTCAGAAATCCCTTTTGCTTATGTTTAGTCAGTCAGCACAGTCGGCTGACTATGCTCTGCTTCCGCCGCCCCGCAAAAATAAATTTCAGCCCGCCTCCTTTTGCTCATTTTCAAATTGATTAACTATACTTTACCCGTCTGTTATAAATGTTCATTGCTTCAAGGATTTTTCCGCCGATAATGGAAACAACCGCGTCCCCTGCGTCGGTTATCCCTTTTATTATACCGTCGTTTTCCTCCTCCGTAAACCTGCTTAACACAAAATTTTTAAGCTCCCAGCCGTCGGGTTTATTTCCCGCTCCGACCCTTACACGAGTAAAATTATCCGTCCCTAAAAGCTCAATAATACTCCTGAGCCCCTTTTGTCCTCCGTCGCTTCCCTTTTTTCTTATTCTTATACTGCCTACGGGCAGATTTATATCATCACATACAACAATTAAATTTTCAATATCTTCTTTATAAAAACTCATAATCTGACTAACGCTTTCACCGCTTAAATTCATATAGGTAACAGGCTTTGCCAGCAGAACCTTTTTACCGTTTATTATTCCGTCTCCAAGCACAGCCTTATATTTAGACCTGTTCATATCTATATTATAATCAAAAGCAAGCTTTGATATCACCTCAAAGCCCACATTGTGACGCGTCCATTTATATTCGTTTCCAGGGTTTCCGAGTCCCGCTATTATATACATAACATTCCTCCTATTCCGCCGTTATTTTTATTTTCTCAAAAGCCTTGTCCGCTGTTTCATCCGCCTTGCCGGCACTTTCCGCCGTAACGGTAATATGCCCCATTTTCCGCCTTGGAGAAGTATTTTTCTTGCCGTAAATATGAAGTTTAACCCCTTCAAGACTCAGAGCCTCTGAAACTCCCGTCACAACCGCCTTACCGGATTTTCCGGATTCTCCTAAAAGATTTATCATAACTGTCGGACGGATTAACTCTGTGCTTCCGAGAGGAAGTCCCGTTATCGCCCTTATATGGTTCTCAAACTGGCTGGTAACACAGCCCTCAATGGAATAATGCCCTGAATTATGAGGTCTCGGGGCAACCTCGTTTACTAAGACCTCGTTTTTATCCGTTATAAACATCTCAACACAGAACATTCCTACTCCATCAAAAACTTCCATAACCTTTCCTGCGAGTTCCATGGCTTTTTTCGTTGTTTCTCCCGAAATATCCGCCGGAACAACAGTTTTGTGGAGAATATTGTCAATATGTCGGTTATCGCCCACGGGATAAACCTTTGTTTCCCCTGAAATTCCCCTGCACGCTAAAACGGAAGTTTCCATTGTAAAATTAACCAGTTTTTCGGCCATAAGCTGAATTTCTCCTCCCCCCAGAAGTGAAAAAGCCTCCTGAACGCCGTTTTTGTCCTTTATAAAAGCGTTTCCTTTTCCGTCATAACCTCCCGTGCAGGCTTTTAAAATAAAAGGATATCCGAAATCTTCCCCCGCCTTATATATATCCTCTACAGACTTTGTTTCCCTGAAATCTCCCGCCGGAATACCGCCGTCTCTCAAAGCCCGCTTCTGGGTGAGCTTATTCTGAATAATTTTAAGGCTTTCGGCGGTAGGATAAATTTTTCTGCCCTCATTTTCAAGAATAGTAAGCTCTTTACAGTCTATATGCTCAAACTCATAGGTCACAACGTCTGATTTTGACGCGAGAAGGCGAATAGCGTCTCTGTCGTTAAAATCCGCTGTAATATGCTCGTCGCATATACTATGACAGGGACATTCTTCCGTCGGGTCTAAAACCGTAACGTAAAACCCCATTTTTTTCGCTTCCGCAATCATCATTTTTCCAAGCTGACCGCCGCCTATAATACCTATTTTTAAAGATAAATTATTCATAATGACACACCCCGTTTTCCGACTTTATAACAAACTATAGCAAAACAATAAAATAATGCAGTCGACAAAGCATAAAAAACCTGATATATTTCACAATTATTTTGTTGTTTTGCCCTGAAAATTTTGCTGATTGCCATATAGTCAATCAACTTAAAAATAAACAAGTTCAGTTGATTGACTATAATGTAAATTTTCCTCAATATGATATATTATCATACTTTCGGTATATTTTCAATAAGGTAAATCACGCAAACCACGTTTGTTTCATAAATTAAAAACCGCAGGGCTTTGCCCCGCACCCCACAAGCCTTTAAAAAGGCTTGACCTAAACTTTATAACGCAAAACTACGTTTTGCTTGATAAAAATTAAAATTATTAATTTAATTTATCCTAATTGTATTCTTCTAAACTTAATATAAAGTATGTTTTTATGAGTAAAAAATTTATGAAATGACCGTGTCACGCAAATACGCAAATCAATTTTCGAAACAGCGAAACGGAGTTTCGCATAAAAGTTTAGGTC
>CAYLJL010000022.1:0-8609 GCA_964384005.1 uncultured Lachnospiraceae bacterium
TAAACTTAATATAAAGTATGTTTTTATGAGTAAAAAATTTATGAAACGACCGTGAAAAAATAACAAAAAAATATTGACTTGCTTCGACATTTTTTATATAATCAATGTATATTGTAAATACATATCTTATGTAATTCAATATAAAAAAATAAAAAGGAGATTATCTATTATGGCATTTTGTAAAAATTGTGGAGAACAAATCGACGATAAAGCTGTTATTTGCCCCAAGTGCGGAGTTTCTCAGCAAAATACGGCAGTTGGTGTTGACAACGGCGGATTTCTTTGGGGATTATTGGGTTTCTGTGTTCCGATTGTAGGTTTAATACTCTTTCTTGTTTGGAAAGATACTAAGCCAAAAAGTTCAAAGGCAGCCGGAATAGGCGCTTTGGTTTCTGTTATTTTATCTATTCTCATTTATGTAATTTTCTTCGTAATATTGGGCATTGGCGTCGCTTCGTTTGGAGGATATTATTATTGATTGCTTGGATATATAAATGGCTGCCTGTTATTTTTGGCTGTCATCACAAAAAAGAGCGTTCATTTCACATCAGAGGCAAACAATTTCCCATCTGCGCGCGATGTACGGGCGAATTGTTCGGTATTATAATCAGTCTCTGTTTGTTTGCATTCATACATATAAATATTATTGTTGCATTTCTGATAATGATACCTATGATAGCTGATGGCTTGCTTCAATACCTCACATCCTATGAAAGCACAAATATAAAGCGCTTTGTCACGGGTTTTTTGTTTGGATATGGCTTAGTTGCCTTCTTTTTAATATTAGCTACAGAAGCGTTTTCATGGGGATATTATTTAAAAATAAAAGGGATTGTTTGATAAAAAACAACCCCTTTTATTTTGCCAAAAAATTAATATGCTTCCAGATATTTCTTGCAATTTAAACAAATCAGGCAAAATCATAATTTTCAGAAACAGCAATATTTTACATATTTTCTAAAAATCTGTCACAGGCTTCCGCCGCTTCTCTGCCCTCATGAATTGCCCAGACAACAAGACTCTGACCTCTCCTCATATCGCCCGCGGCAAAAACACCTCTTACATTTGTCTCAAATCTGCCATATTCGGCTTTAACGTTGCTCCTCGCGTCAGTTTCAAGAGAAAGCTGTCTGATAAGAGTATCCTCCGGACCTGTAAAGCCCATTGCCAAGAGCAGAAGCTGGCATGGCCTCACTTTTTCCGTTCCGGGAACATTTTCAGGAACAAGTCTCCCGTTTTCCTTTACCCATTTAACTTCTACAGTATGAACCTCTTTAATATTTCCGCTGTCATCAGGTACCACTTTAGTGACAGTATTAAGATATTCTCTCGGGTCCTTTCCGAAAACCTTAATACTTTCCTCCTGTCCGTAATCGGTCTTTTTAATTCTGGGCCATTGAGGCCATGGATTGTTCGGGAGTCTCGTTTCAGGGGCCTCCGGCATAATCTCAATCTGAGTAACGCTGTTACAGCCGTGTCTTATAGCCGTTCCCACACAGTCCGTTCCCGTGTCGCCGCCGCCGATAATAATAACGTCTTTGCCCTCGGCACTGATATACTGTCTGTCCTGAAGTTCCGAATCCAGAAGGCTTTTGGTGTTAGCTTTAAGAAAATCAACGGCAAAATAAATACCTTTTGTATCGTTTCTTCCCTCCGCCTGCAAATCTCTCGCCTTTGTCGCCCCGCAGCACAACACGACAGCGTCAAAATCATTTATAAGCCTGGAAACCGAATAATTTTTACCGACTTCAATATTAAACTCAAATCTGATACCTTCTTTCTGAAGAATATCAACTCGTCTTTGTACAATCTTCTTATCAAGCTTCATATTTGGGATTCCATACATAAGAAGTCCGCCGGCTCTGTCAGAACGTTCAAAAACGGTAACAGTGTGGCCCTTCTGATTGAGAATATCCGCGCAGGCAAGTCCCGACGGACCCGAGCCAACAATAGCGACCCTTTTTTGAGTCGACTTTTTCGGTATGCGCGGTACAACCTTTCCCTCCTCAAACATTCTGTCAATTATATGAACCTCAATATTTTTAACTGTTACAGCCGGCTCGTTCATTCCAAGTGTGCAGGAGCCTTCGCATAAAGCGGGGCAGACGCGTCCTGTAAACTCAGGAAAATTACTTGTTTTGGAAAGACGGCGATACGCCTCGTCATACTTTCCCCTATAAACAAGGTCGTTCCATTCCGGTATATAATTTCCCAAAGGACAACCTCCCTCAACAGGTTTTCCCGTGTGGCAGAAAGGAATACCGCAGTTCATACACCTCGCGCCCTGTTCTTTTAAAGCGTCGGCGTCAAAATGAGTGTGAAATTCCTCCCAGTCCTTAATTCTTTCCTCGGGCAATCTGTCCTCGGGAAGTTTTCTGTCAAATTCCATAAATCCTGTAGGCTTACCCATTTACAGCACTCCTTTCATTTACCGGCTTTTCCCCGATAACAACCTCAAAAGCCTCCATTTTAGCGTCCTCGTCGGACATACCTTTTTCCGTACATTTTTTAATTTCATTGACAACCTTTTTATAGTCAAATGGAATAACCTTAACAAACTTTCCGACCTCGCCGTCAAAATTGTCAAGAATTTCCTTAGCCCGTATACTTCCCGTATATTTATAATGGTTTTCAATCATCTCTTTAAGTTCGAGAATATCCTCTTTTTCGACAACTTCCTCAAGAGAAACAAGCTGTTTGTTACATCTTTTCTCAAAATTTCCGTCGATGTTATAGACAAAAGCTATACCCCCCGACATACCGGCGCCAAAGTTAGAGCCTGTTTCTCCTAAAACGACAACACGCCCGCCTGTCATATACTCACAGCCATGCTGACCGATTCCCTCGACAACAGCCTTTATACCGCTGTTTCTGACACAGAAACGTTCTCCGGCTATACCGTTGATATACGCTTCTCCTTTAATCGCGCCGTAAAACGCCACATTACCGATAATAACATTTTCATCGGCTTTAAATTCAGCGTTTTCAGGCGGAACAACAATAATTTTACCCCCCGAGAGACCTTTTCCTATATAATCGTTAGAGTCTCCAAAAAGACGCATAGTAACGCCTTTAGCAAGAAAAGAACCAAAGCTCTGCCCCGCTGAGCCCGAGAAATCCAAATTTATCGTATCCTCAGGAAGTCCTTCCTCGCCGTACTTTCTGGCTATCTCGGAAGAAAGAATTGTTCCGACAACACGGTTAATATTGGTAATTCCCATACTCGCCGAAACTTTCTTGCCGCATTTAACGGCAGTTTCACAAAGCCTTACAAGAGCGTTTACGTCAAGAGTTTTTTCAAGTTCGTGGTCTTGTTTTACGTTAAAATACCTTTCCTTGTCATTTGTACAGATTTTAGTCTGGTACAAAATACTTGTAAGGTCAACGCTTTTAGCTTTCCAGCTGTCAACTTTTTTAGGAGCGAGTTTCTCAACGTGTCCAATCATTTCCTCAACGGATTTTACGCCGATTTTAGCCATCCACTCACGGAGGTCCTGAGCGATAAACCGCATAAAGTTTTCGACATATTCGGGTTTCCCCGTAAATTTCTTTCTAAGTTCAGGATTTTGAGTAGCTACTCCCACAGGACAGGTGTCAAGATTACATACTCTCATCATTACACAGCCCATAGTAATAAGTGGCCCCGTCGCGAAACCGAACTCCTCCGCCCCGAGTAAAGCGGCAACGGCAACGTCACGGCCTGTAAGAAGCTTTCCGTCCGTTTCAATAACGACCCTGTTGCGCAGATTGTTCATAAGCAGCGCCTGATGGGTTTCAGCGACGCCGAGTTCCCACGGAAGACCCGCGTGGCGCACGCTTGTACGGGGAGCGGCTCCCGTTCCGCCGTCATATCCGCTTATAAGGACAACATCAGCGCGGCCTTTAGCGACTCCCACGGCGATAGTGCCCACACCCGCCTCTGATACAAGCTTAACGCTTATTCTCGCGTTTCTGTTGGCGTTTTTAAGGTCGTGTATAAGCTGCGCCAAATCCTCAATGGAATAAATATCGTGATGAGGAGGAGGAGAAATAAGGCTCACGCCGGGGGTTGAGTTTCTCGCCTTAGCTATCCACGGATAGACCTTTTTGCCGGGAAGATGTCCTCCCTCGCCGGGTTTAGCTCCCTGCGCCATTTTTATCTGAATTTCAACGGCGTTCTGAAGATAATTGATTGTAACGCCGAAACGGCCTGAAGCGACTTGTTTAATTGCCGAACAGCGTGAATCACCATTTTCATCAGGTATAAACCTGTCAGGATTCTCGCCGCCCTCCCCGCTGTTTGACTTTCCGCCTAATCTGTTCATAGCTGTAGCCATACACTGGTGAGCCTCAAGACTTATGGAGCCGTAACTCATAGCGCCCGTTTTAAATCTTTTAACAATAGAGTCAACAGATTCCACCTCATCAATATTGATAGGCTTGTCAACGGTTCTTATGTCTAAAAGACCTCTTATATGACAAAGCTGTTCCGTTCTTTCATTCATAAGCGAGGTATATTCTTTAAACAGCTTATAATCTCCCGTTTGACAAGCTTTTTGAAGCTTATAAACCGATTCGGGATTAAAGAGATGATATTCTCCGCCCCTTCTCCACTTGTAATTCCCGCCGGGTTCCAGCGGGCTTTCTTTAGTAACAGGGTCAAAAGCCTTTTCATGTCGGAGTTTTGTTTCCCTCGCGATATGCTCCTCGGAAAGTCCTCCGATTCTTGTAACGGTTCCGCTGAAATATTTTTCAACAACTTCCTCGGAAATACCGAGAGCCTCAAAAATCTGTGCTCCCTGATAACTCTGAATTGTTGAGATGCCCATTTTGGACATAATTTTCACAATACCGCTTGTAACAACATTAACATAGATATCAACAGCCTCCTTTGCGGAAACGTCAATATAACCCTTATCAGACATATCTTCCAGCGTTTCATAGGCAAGATAAGGATTTACGGCATTAACGCCATATCCGAGCAGGACGGCAAAATGGTGAACTTCTCTCGGTTCTCCCGTTTCAAGGACAATACTTACATTCATTCTCGAGCCCTTTCCGATAAGGTGATGATGAAGGCCTGAAGACGCTAAAAGCGCCGGAATGGCGTACTTTTCGGAATTAACGCCCTTATCGGAAAGAATAATTATGTTACAGCCGTTTTCAACAGCAATATCGACCGCCTTAAAAATATCATTGACAGCTTTAATCATACCGCCTTTTTCCTTAGCGTTATAAAGCATAGGGATAGTGACAGAGTTAAAACCCTTCTCGTCAATACATTTGATTTTATTAAGCTGCTCGTTTGTAAGTACAGGAGTGGCGCATCTGATTCTCCGACAATTTCCCTCCGTGGGATTCAACAGATTTTTTTCTCCTCCAAGATAAACAAGAGTGCTTGTGACAACCTTTTCCCTTATAGCGTCAATAGGAGGATTTGTAACCTGCGCGAAAAGCTGTTTGAAATAATTGTATAAAAGCTGGGGTTTCTCGGATAAAACAGCTATGGGAGTATCCGTTCCCATGGCTGAAACAGGGTCTGTTTTTGTCTCAATAATACCTCTTAGTGTTGTGTCGACGTCTTCCCATGTGTATCCAAATGCCTTCTGCCTTGTAAGTAAAGTTTCTTTTTCTTCAAATTCATTTTCCCTGTTCACGAATATATTTTCAAGTTCGATAAAACGTTTTATAGTAAGTTCGCCGTAAGGCTGTTTCAGGGATTCCTTTTTAATTTTCTCAACAAGTTCGTGCCAGCACTGGGACAAATTTTCAGAATGTTTAATATCGTCAAGTTTAACAAGATTTCTGTCAAGCCACTCTCTGTAGGGGTGTTCCGATACAATATTTCTCTTAATTTCCTCATCTTCAATAATACGTCCTTCTTCAGTGTCAATAAGAAGCATTTTTCCCGGTTCAAGCCTGTCCTTTTTAACAATATTTTCCGGCGGTATATCCAAAACGCCGACTTCTGAGGAAAGAATAACCATATCGTCTTTTGTGACGTAATATCTCGCCGGTCTGAGCCCGTTTCTGTCAAGAGTCGCGCCGACACGTATGCCGTCGGTAAAACCTATCGCCGCCGGGCCGTCCCACGGCTCGGTCATACAGCTTGAGTATTCGTAAAAAGCCCGTTTGTCATCAGACATTGAGAAATCATTCTCCCACGGCTCCGGAATAGCCATCATAATCGCTTTAGGCAGTGAATACCCTGAAAGAGTAAGCATATTCACAAAATTGTCAAGCATGGCGGAATCGCTGCCGTCCTCGTTGACAACAGGATAAATTTTTTTAATATCCTCTCCGAAAACGTCTGTTTCAAACATTTTCTCTCTTGCCTTGACCCAATTAACATTACCTCTTATAGTATTGATTTCACCGTTATGGATAATATACCTGTTAGGATGAGCCCTTTCCCAGCTGGGAAAAGTGTTCGTACTGAACCGCGAGTGTACCATAGCTATAGCCGTTTTCACGTCAAGGTCCATAAGGTCAAGATAAAACCTGTTTACCTGTTCGGGAGTAAGCATACCTTTATATACGATAGTTTTTGATGATAAAGAAGCGAAATAAAAATAACTGTCTTTATCCTCCCCGCAAAATCTTATTGCTTTTTCGGCGCGTTTCAGAATTACAAAAAGCTTTCTCTCAAATTCGTCTCCGACATTTATATTGTCAGCCTTTTGGATAAAAACCTGCACAATCCTCGGAACGGCTTCCCTCGCGCTTTTTCCGATACAATCCGCGTATGTAGGCACTTCCCTCATTCCAAGATAAATTTGTCCTTCTTCCTCTACAATTTTTTTCAGTTTTTCCAATGATTTGATTCTTGTCTCAAAATCCGGAGACAAAAAAAGCATACCCACTCCATACTCTCCTTCTTTGGGTAGCTTAATGTCTTCGTTTACACATACCTTTTTCATAAAAGTGTGAGGTATCTGAATTAAAATACCAGCGCCGTCGCCGGTATCCGGTTCACTTCCAACGCCGCCCCTATGGGCAAGATTTTTTAAAATCTGAATAGCGCTGTCGATAATGTCGTGGGACTTTCTTCCTTTAATATTAGCGATAAGGCCGATTCCGCACGCATCGTGTTCAAACTTAGGGTCATACAACCCTTGTTTCGGGGGCAAACCTCTGAAATCCACAATATCAATCCTTCCTTAATTAATAAAATATTTCTTTCAAAAACAAAAGCAGTATAAAGGAAATACAATACAAGAAATAAAAATAATTCCTTAATATATCAAGGTTTTATTAAAGTTTTCCTGTTCATTTTTTTATTGTTTCTCTATAAATTCATATTATACGGTATTTCCTTAAATTTATCCTGTGACTATATTTTACTATACGATTAATCAAAATGCAAGTTTTTTAATCAAATAATTTATATTTTTTTTAAGAAAAAATATATTATTTTTTAATTATATATAAAAAACCCGATAATAATCATATTTTACCGCAATTAAATTTAAGTATGTAAAACACTTCCAACAGTCCGCGGAGACTTGTTTTTGCAGGAGTTAATTTATTTTCCTGCAAAAATAAGCTTTATTGTATAGATTTGTGTACAAAGGTCAAGCAAAAACTTTCAATTTTGGTTAAAATTTTTTTGAAAAAGTATAATTTTTTTTATATTTTATGACGATATAATTTATAGCCAAGTAAAATATTGATATGTACAAGGGTTTAAGATATTCTTTTTTCTTTGGCATTTTAATATTTTAAATTTATAATTTATTGCTTTGTGAATATTTATTGATTTTGTCTGACAATATATTTATACAAAAAATCGTTGGTATTGTTTTGATTTTTAATTTAACAGTTGCTTACATTGTCTAAAATTCATTTGAAAAGGCAGGTGTCCATTATGAAAATATCAAATATTTCCAAACTGTATCAAACCTACGAGGCCAAACCCGTTGTTTCAGGCAAAAAAGCCGTTTCGGGAGAAAAAAAAGATAAGCTGAACGTTTCCAATCAGGCAAAAGAATTTCAAACCGCGTTAAAAGCGGCTTTAGCGTCCCCTTCCGTAAGGGAAGACAAGATAAACGATATTAAAAGCCGTATTGACAACGGTTCATACAATATATCGGCGGAAGATATAGCAAATAAAATGATGACGTATATTTAATTAAAGTAAAAAGCAAACTGAATGAATTCGTTTGCTTTGCGTCGGTCGCGCAGCCCCGTAAAGAATAAACTTCTCCGGGCTGTGCGTGTCTATATAATACGGCGGTATCCTTTGGTTCTTATACCTATAGCAAATCGCAAAATCTTTAGTGCGGGACAAAAAAGAATTTCCCTGATGTATCAGGGGTTATTAAAGCTTTTCTGTTTATTCTTTTATTGTTTCGCCATAATTGAGGTGATTTATTTGGCAGGTTTGATAAATGAATTAATTGTTAATTTAAACGAAATAAACAATCTGTATGAGCAATTAATTGAAAGCGGAAAAGAAAAACGGGAAGTTATTATTAAAAATAATGTTGAGGAACTTCAGAAAATAAACGCAAATGAAAATGTTCTGGTCGGAAAAACGCTCAAGCTCGATAAAAAAAGAGAAGAGCTTTTTTCCGATATTGCTTTTGTTCTTAATAAACCTTCGGAAGATATTACTCTTACAAAATTAA
>CAYLJL010000022.1:8619-12682 GCA_964384005.1 uncultured Lachnospiraceae bacterium
CCGAAGTCGAAGATGTGAAAAAAGCGCGTGACGTTACAAACCGTCTTCTGGCTGAACTTAAAGAAATAAACGAAAATAATCGTATTTTAATAGAAGAAGCTCTTAATCAGACGGAATTTTCAATGAATGTTTTAAGAGGTACACTAAGTAGAAAACCCTATTACTGTGATACCCGTGGAAACGAAATTCCGACGGGCGACAGATTTTTTGATATAAAACAATAAAGGGGGAAATTTTGTATGTCTTCAATGTCAAGCTACAGTATAGGTATAAGCGGTTTAAGAAACGCTCAGTCGGGTCTTTCCACAACCGGTCATAATATGGCGAACTCAGACGTTAATGGATATTCCCGTCAGGGCAATATTCAACAGTCATTTTTATACAGAACCTATCGTGAAAGCAAGGTCGGTCTTCTGCAAATAGGACTGGGAACCGATTTAAGCGAAATAAGACAGATAAGAAATAAATTTTTTGACGCCGAATACAGAGATGAGGCAAGCACGGCAAATTATTATTCAGCAAAATATATGACAGGACAGGAAGTTGAACGTATAATCGGAGAGCTTGAAAGTTCTTACGCGGCTCAGGACGTTATCAGCAATATATGGGAGGGGTTAAATGAACTTACAATTTATCCCGACGGTATTGAGACGAGAGAGTCGTTTATAGCGACCTGTATCACTTTCCTTAATAAAATGAACGATATTCAGGACGGTCTTTATAAATATCAGATTAACTTAAACGACCAGGTTAAAACTACCGTAGGCAAAATAAACGATATAGTATCAAAAATAGACGAGTTAAATGAGAAAATAGTATATTATGAAATGAACGGAGATAACGCGAACGATTTCCGAGATTCAAGAAATCTTCTTATAGATGAATTAAGCACATATCTTGACATAACAGTAAAAGATAACGCAAACGGCCGCACGGATATTCTTGTTGAGGGAAAAGAACTTCTTGTAAACGGCGTGTCTAATAAAATCGGCTTGAGATATTCCACGCCCGGTTATCCTTTTGTCGAACCGGTGTTCGCCCAGTCCGAAACTATCCTCCCCTCAGACGCAGATGTTATATCACTTTTCGGTGATTTGCACACTCAGGACCTTTCCGGGGGTTCCAGTAATTGCGGAGGACTTTTGAAGGGAATACTTGTATCCAGAGGCGACACTGTCGGAAAATATAACTCCCCTGACAGCGATGTCGACAATTTCCTTATCCCCTCGGTTCAGAGGGATTTCGATAACCTTGTAAACGGAATTGTAAATCTTTTAAACGGCGCTTTCTCAAGCGGAGATACTTATGACCTGAAGGGCGGAACCGGCGTTCCCATTTTCATTAAAAAAGTTGATAGCGGCGATTATACCACTACAAACTTACAGGTAAATCCGACCCTCGTCGACAGCACCGACGGATATAATTACCTCGCTCTTTCGGCGTCGGGCGCCATAGGCGATACAACAGCAATACTTGATGTTATGCAAAAATGGGAAAACGGGATTGAAGGATTTGAGGATGATTTCGGAAATCCATACTCGGTAAATAATTATTATCGTTCAATCGTCGACAACCTTTCCAATGAGGTAAGCGAGGCGGATAAATATTATGACCAGCACGAAAGTCTTTTAACCTCTGTCGACAATAAACGCCAGACTTTATCCGGCGTTTCACTTGACGAGGAACTTTCATATATGCTTAAATATCAGTATGCTTTTCAGGCTGCTTCAAAATTTATAAATGTAATAGATTCAATGGTTGATAAAGTTGTAAACAGTATGGGAGTCGTTGGCCGTTGATAAAGGAGGTTTTTAAATGAATTCTGCATTTTTTGAGTTTAATGTCGCTACAAGCGCTTTGTTTACGTCAAAAAACTGTCTTTCCGTCGTTTCAAACAATATAGCAAACTCAGCAACAAAAGGTTATTCAAGACAAGTCGCGCAAGTACGCGCGTCAACTCCTCTCCCCGGAGTGTGCGGAGTAGGTATGGTCGGTACGGGAAGTGAAGTTTATGGCATAGAACAGATAAGAGATTTTTATCTTGATAAAAAATATTGGGAGCAAAACGCTACATTGGGCGAATATTCCGAAAAAAATACTCAGCTTGAATTCGTTGAAACTGTTTTCAGCGAACTCTCTTCATCAGGAATAACAGCGTCGGTAGAAGACTTTTTAGACAGCATAAGCAGCTTAACTTTCAGTTCCGGCGACACAACTTACAGAACAAGCGTAATAAATTTTGCCTCATCGTTCGTTGACACGATGAACTCTTACGCGGAATCGCTGAAAACTCAGCAAAGAGACATAAACGATGAAATAGAATCCGTCGTAAAAAGAATAAATTCCATAGGCGACCAGATAACAGCCTTAAACAGGGAAATTTTTTATCAGGAAATCGACGGAACCAACGCTAATGACCTCCGCGACCAGAGGGCTTTGCTTGTAGATGAACTTTCACAGTATGTAAATACGGAAGTCAAGGAAATTTCTACCGAACAGGGAGACAAGTATATGGTTCTTATAAATGGTCAGACATTGGTAAGCCATTTTGACAATATGAAAATAAACTGTGTAGCAAGAGATGTGAACGCGCAGGTTGACCCTGACGACGCTCCGGGACTTTACGACCTTAAATGGAGTCTGGGAACCAATTTCAGTACATCAGGTCTTTCCGGTCAGCTCAAAGGACTTCTTGACGTAAGAGACGGAAACGTAGTTAACAATTCCGATAACAAAGACGGTGTTCAGAATTATAAAGGTATACCTTACTACATAGATAAACTCAATACGTTCGTTCAGACTATAGCAAAAGCATTTAATGAGGGTAAACATTTAGACGGAACCGATATTGAAGGTATAGACGGACATATAAACGGATATGACGCGGAAGGTAATCAGGGGAATCTTTTCTTTTCCTATAAAGATGAAGCCGGTAATGTTATAGAAACCGCCGATGATATTGATTATTCAAAAATAACAGCGTCAAACTTTTCAATGTCTCAGCTTCTCCTGAATGATTCCTCAAGACTCGCGGCGTCATCGTCAGCATCTACCCTTGATGAAAGTAATAATGAGATAATTCTTCAGTTTACAACTATCAGAAACGACGACTCCCTTTTTAAAGAGGGTAACGTTTTTGATTATGTAAACGGCGTATCTACCGAACTCGCCATAGACAGAAGACAGGCAAATAATTTTGACGAGTTTTATAATGAATTGACAACAGCGACAGATAATCAGAGAATTTCCGTATCCGGCGTAAGTTTAAATGAGGAAATGACAAGTATGATTAAAAATTATCAGCTTTTTGTGGCATCCTCAAAACTTATGCAGTCCATAAGCAAAATTTATGATACTCTTATAAACGGTCTTGGGTTATAAAAGCGATTAAATTTTGAGAGTTTTGAAATAATAATATAAGGCGGCGCCGAATAACTCAGAGTTCGGCGCTTCCATAAGAACGGAGGATTTATATGAGAATCACAAATAATATGATGGCTAATTCAATGCTTATAAATATTAATAAGAATATGAATCAGTTGGATAATTATTATACACAGATGGCGTCAGGAAAAAAAATACAAATGCCTTCTGAAAATCCTATACTTGCAAGCCGCGCGCTGAAACTTCGCAACACGGTTTCCTCAACGGAACAGTACGAATCAAACTCAAAGCAGGCTGTTTCGTGGATGGAAACAACAGAATCCGCTTTTTTAAACGTTACGTCTATACTTACGTCAATGAGCGAACTTTGCGTACAAGGTGCGAGTGACCAATATAAGGAAGACGACCGGAAGAAAATTTTAAATCAGTTTAATTCTTATGTGGAACAGCTTGAATCAGAATTAAATTCCACATATATGGGGAGATATGTTTTTTCCGGTTATAAAACGAATACCCCAGCTATAATAAAAGACGAAATTACGGGGAAAAATATATTAAATCCGGAAATTTATGACGACACTAAATTTGATATTGACAAACTTCTTGAGTCCGTAAACAGCAATATCGTAAGCAAAGTAAATGACTTGGCGTCTAAAATCGCTGATTATAACAGTAAAAT
>CAYLJL010000023.1:0-12481 GCA_964384005.1 uncultured Lachnospiraceae bacterium
TTGTGTCGTCTTCACCTTGACTTGGGGCAGCTGTTGTTGTTGTGTCGTCTTCACCCGGAGTTGTAGGAGCTGTTGTTGTCTCGGTGTCGTCTTCACCCGGAGTTGTAGGAGCTGTTGTTGTCTCGGTGTCGTCTTCACCCTGACTTGGGTCAACTGTTGTCGTCTCGGTGTCGTCTTCACCTGGAGTTGGTTCTACATCAGGAATCTTTTCTACTTTCAAGTCTGAAAATGCTACAGGCTGTTGTTTTGAATTAGCCATTTTTAATTGAATAGTCTTTAATGTTGTTGAACTGTTCTTAAAATCAGCTGCTGTAATTGCGTTGCCAAAAGTAGCTTTTCCATCTTCATACTTAGTTATTCCAAGTTCTGTACTATAATTTGCACCACTGAAAACTTGTATTGAATTATCACTATTCACAACAAATTTAAAGTGTGTATCACCTTTTTGTGTAGTAGCACTGCCTTCGTCAGTTGACCATCCTTCCCAAGCACCGCTATCACTCTTCTTTGACAGGAATCGAATTGAGTTTACGCCGCTGCCGCCTAAACTAAGTCTCCATGTAGCGTCTCCTGTATTTTGAACAGCCGAGCCGGCAGTATCTCCATCGTTGTTCGGCTTATAAGTGTTCCATTTTCCGCCCTGTGACAAAGTTAAAATTTCGCTTCCGCTTTCATTATACAAAGCAAATATTCCTGCGTTTGTAACAGTCGAAGTATTAAGTGTAACATAAACAGCATATCCCGCCTCAACTTCATCATCTAAAGTTATCTCAACAGTTCCGTTTGGCAATTCTCCTTTGGTATCAGTTTCGTCAGCCCCTAAAACCAAGCCTTTTGAGCTATCAACTTTAATATTCTCTAAATTTCCCTGGGTTCCATGAACCAACTTCGTTGTGGCTCCCTTAATCGCCGCTTCCGAAACAGTCGGAACATCTATAGACTTTAAGTCATTTTCAAATACTACGCTGTCTGTGCTTGGAGCGTCATCAGCCTGAACTGCGACAACACTACTAAAAGAGCTTGTTATGAGCATCGCGGTTGCGACAATCTTGCTTAAAGCTCTTTTAAAGTCTTTCTTCATTTTTTTTCCTCCTTTTTATTTAGATTTTTATTACACATAAAATTTTCAGTACATCTGAATTACGCGAGAGGACAAAAACAAAGACCATTGAAAGACGTTTTAAATTGTATTTGTGTTTTCGGTGAAAAACTTATGGTTTATAATACGGATACTTATACACATTGTTGATATAAAAAAACCGAAAACACGGGAGGTTCATTCCAAAACGTCCTTTATGTATCATTGTTCCCGTTCTCTCTGGGGGAGCGGGAGATAATAAAGACAGTTATCTTTAAAAACCAGAACGACGGCGAAAAAACATCGTTTCAGAAATCAAAGGGACTTTTCTTCATCTCCCCCGCCTCCTTATGTAAATTCAGATATACTCGAAAGAAACCGAGAAAATCAAGCGGAAAAAACAGCTGAAAAAACTAAAAAGTCAGGCCAAATGAATCGATTAAGAAAAGAAAACCCGTCTTTCCCGTCTTTCAGGGTTCAATCCGTTTAAAATATAACGGAATCTCTAACTCCACACAATTTTTTTGGAGTATAATAGTATTATACATACAAAATAAAAATAAGTCAATATAAATTCATAACAAAATGCGTTAAATTTTCATTTGATAAAAATTTTCACAAAAATAAACTGTTTTTTGTGATAAAAACAAGACATTTTGACCATATAAAACAGTCGGAAGAACCGATTTATTTCCATCTTTCCCTATATTTTTTTAAAAGGGAACTGCCGCGCAAGGGAAAATAAAATACAGCGTGTCGATAAACTCGACACGCTGTATTTTATTCAGTATTTTTTTTATTTTGGTCAATTAATGATGTCGTGTCATCAATAATTTTTATTGCTTCGTCCTGATTGCCCGTTTTAATAAGTGCTTTAATCGCTCTTAAAACAACATATAACTCGTTATTGTTCATATTAAATCACCCCTGACGTTTAAAAGAAACTGTAGAAAAAGTTAAAATTATAAAAAAATATAAATTTTTTGAAAAATAAAAATTAAAAAATCGCCGCGGACTTTAAATCCGCGGGTGTAAACTTACTCCACCTCTATGGAATTAATCACAATATCCTCAAGAGGCTTGTTGTTTTCGTCCGTTTCAACAGCGGCGATAGCGTCCACGACCTCCATACCGCTTTGAACCTGTCCAAAAATCGTATATCCGAAATCAAGGAATGGATAACCGCCGTTTTTCATATACTCATATATAACCTCCGGAGGATATATATCGGACACTTTCACCTCGCTGTCGTCGCTTAAATAATCCTCGTGGTTTGACAGCATTTGCGGAATAACCGCCTTTATATTTTCGTCAAGGTCTTTCATATATTCGTCTTGGTTTTCCAAAAAGATTTGAAATAAATAATTATAGTCGTCGCCGATTTCGCTGTTCTGCACAATATAGAACTGGCTTCCGTTTGTGTTCGGGCCGGAGTTAGCCATACAGAGAGAACCTCTGAAACTTCTCAGTTTGTCGGTTATCTCGTCGTCAAATTTCTCACCATAGATACTTTCGCCTCCGGTGCCGTTTCCGTTGGGGTCGCCGCCCTGAATCATAAAATCCTGTATAACTCTGTGGAAAATAAGACCGTCATAATATCCCTCTTTAGCGTGAACAACAAAGTTTTGAACGGCCTGTGGCGCTTTATCGGGGAACAAACGGAGTGTTATGTCGCCTTTTGAGGTATTCATTACGGCGATAACCTCGTTTTCGGTTTCTTCCATAATCTGGGGATAGTTTCCTGAGGGTTCAACCGTGGGAATATCCTCTTTATCCATCTTTGTCATTGTTTCTGACGAATTTTCCGGCAAATTCTCGTCCGACGAATCCGCCGCTGAGTTTTCTCCTGAGGAAACGCCTAACATCTTTTCCTTGTCGCACCCCGTCGTAAAAATAAGCGCCCCTGTAAGGCATAAAGTGCAAATAGTTCTGAATTTCATAAGCTGTGACTCCTTTTTCTTAATATAGTTTTAAATTTATTTTATATATGGTAAAACGTTTACATAATTTTTAACAAAACCGCCCCCGCAAATCAATTTTTGCGGCGTAGCCGGCTTTTGCGAAGCAAAAGCACTGACCCAAAGGCTTGCGGGGTGGTGGGCAGCGCCCCACGGTCTTAACTTAGTGCGATGAGGCAAAGCCCCTGCGGTCTTTTATGAGAATTTAATCAGAGCCGCTTGCCGTATAAGCTCAAATCCATTGTCGGTCAAAGGCATTCCTGTGCTTGTTATTCCTATAAATTTATCTTTGTAATAAACGTTTTTGTTAAAGCTTTCGGCTATAGCCCGAAGCGGCACAAATACACGGCCTTCGTTCACTTCTGCGCGGGCCTCGATATTTAACTCCGTATCGCCGACTTTCATTAAATTGCTTCCGACAGTAATAGATATATTTTTTCCCGACAGTGAGATATCGGCCGTTTTTGTATCAGCGTCCCAGGATACCGCCGCGCCGAGGGCCGTGGATATCGCTCTTAAAGGCACAAGTGTATAGCCGTCTTTTATATATGAGCTTGTATTCGGGTTATCGGGGTCTATAGGCTCTTTCTGCCATTTGTTTATGAAAGATGACTCCCCGACGAACATAAATACTGACGCTCCCGCCGCGCTGTTTAAAAAATCCATATCCTCATTTCTGGAAAGTTCAAAATACACCTCGTTTATCGGTGATTCTTCGTTGTACTCGCCGCCGTCAAAATCGCTGTAGGTTAAAGCTGCCGTTGAGAGTTCCGTTTCCGTCTCCGCTTCTGAGGATTTTTCAATATTTCCGGTGTATACCCTTTCGGTAGTTGCTTCCGTTACAGTTTCTGATACTTTAACGGTTGTTTCTTTTGCCTTAACCTCCATTGTGTCCGTAATGCTGTCCTTGCTTCCGTCCTTGCCCACAGCCGTCACCTTTATATATCTTGTCCCCTCTATGGTAAGTTTTTTTTCTGTTTCCCAGATATTGTTTGATTTTTGATTAAAGTTTATTTCCTTTTCCCCGTCTATGGACATATATACGTTTTCGACGTCGCCCTCCGTACGCACACGGAACAACACGCTCTGATTTGTGACAGGGTTAGCGGGTGACTGAGTAAATTTTGTAATTTTGACAGTCTGCCCCGAAACAGAGTATATACAAATTGTCTGAAGCAGAATTATTAATGTTATTGCGAAAAAACTGATTTTTCTTTTTTTCATAAGTCGCACTTCCTTTCCGATTTTCGCGGTTTCGCCTCAATAAAAAACTCTGATTTTTTGACCTTTATAGGAAATACCGGCAAATTTTAAAATAAAAATAATTTTTATTTTCTTTGTGTGTTGTTTCCTATAGTATAATACTACTATACCCCGTCTTTGTTGTCAAATACAGTTATTTTAAAATTTTGTAACATTTTTATGACAGGTCAAAGAAAAAAGCGGCATTTGTTTATGCCGCTCAGACTGTCGAAAAAACTAAAAAGACAAAAAAATATAAATTTTCTGCGGATTAAAGCTTTAAAAGCGTCGCAGACTTTAATCCGCAAGATGGGCTTTGCCCATCTGAGGAGAAAATTTGACTTTAGGAAATGACATTGTCATTTCCGTAAAAGTCATAATTTTCATACAAAACAAAATCAAGTCGCCAAACAAAGTTTGGCACGCAGATTTTGAGAAGTGCAAGAAATACTTGTATTTCTTGCAAGCGTAGCGTTCTCATAGCATTTCGTTAAACTGCTCCGCCCTTACAGGTTTTGAGAAATAATAGCCCTGAGCGAGGTCACAGCCGGCGTTTTGCAAAAACAGCGCCTGTTTTTCGGTTTCAACGCCTTCGCACAAAACGGTTATACTCATTTTTTTAGCCATATCTATTATGCTTTTTATAACCACCTCGTCGTTGCCTTTTATTTCGTCGGTGTCAAGAAAACCCTTATCCATTTTCAATATATCAACAGGCAGTTTCTTTAATAAATTCAAAGACGAGAATCCGGAGCCAAAATCGTCCATAGACACTTTAAACTGCATTTTTTTAAGCTTGTTCATAACGTGTATAGCCTTGTCGGAATTTTCCAGGAATACATTTTCCGTCAGTTCAAACTCTAACAAATTTCTTGGAATCTGATATCTGCTTATCAGATTTTCAATTCTGTCCATAAAATCGTCTTTCTCAAGATGTACCCTTGATACGTTCACCGACACCGGAACAACTCTTTTACCCTCTTTTATGCGCTGACTCAAGAATCTGCATACCTGTTCATATACGCAGAAATCCACGTTTACAACAAATCCGTTCTGTTCAAAAAGCGGGATAAAATCCACAGGAGGTATAACCCTGCCGTCGTCTCTGACCCATCGCACAAGGGCCTCTGCGCCGACAATTTTATGTTCGCCTTTAAGTTCGACCTTTGGCTGTAATACCATCACAAATTCGTTGTTCATAAGCGCCCGTTCCATAGAGGTTAAAATTTCGGTCTGCTTGCGCATTCTGTCCTCCATGTCCTTGTCAAAAAACGTGGATTTGCCGGAATGTGTACCCTTTCCGAATTTTCTTGCGGTATTTGCCTTATCAATAATGCGGTTCACATATTCCTTGTCGATTATATCGGAACCTTTTTCAACAAGGTAAATTCCCGATATAATGTTTATTTTTATTTCGCTGAGTTCACTTTCTTTTTTCGCGGCAAACTCCCTGTCATACAGGTCGACGTGTTCGTTTATATTATCCTTTGTGATTTTGTCGTCAAGCTTTATAAGTGAGACAAAGTTATCTGAAAAAACTCTGCCCCTCAGCATAAGACTGTATTTGCTGACATTCATATTATCGACAAAATCCTTTAAAATCTCATCGCCCTGTTTATATCCGTATTTTTCATTAATGTATTTAAAATTCCTTATATCGGAATAAACCATAGCATAGTCGCCGTCAGGGTCATTTTTAAGTACATTTTCCACTTCTTTTCTGAAGGTATCATAGCGCATAACCCCTGTAACGGAATCATATCTTGTAAGCCGCTCGACAGTTTTTTCAGCCTCTTTAAAAGCCCGCATTTTAAGTAAATACGCCGATATAATTTTACTAATCATCTTCAGGGCTCTTATTTCGTTCTGCCCCCAGATTCTGACGCTGTTGTCGCCGAAGCTTATATATCCGCTGAACTCCTCATTTTCTCTTATTCTGAAACGGACCTCTGATTTAGACTCGCCCTCAACACAGTCTTTGTATTCCTTTCCTCTTTCAAAACCGGGATATTCGGAATATTCAAAGGCGTCGCCGCTGCTGTTGTCCGACATAAGTTTTTTCACGTTCCGGTCGGAAGCGTCAATTAAACTGTTTATAGGATTTAAAGGTTCTCTGAACCATTGATAAGAGACCAGATATTTTTTTTGTTCTTTTTCAAGTTCTCTTATGACAATACGGCTTAAATTAAAATAAATTCCCACTTTATCAAGGAGAATATTTACAGCGCTGTCCACGTCCTGAGTGCTTTCCATAACGTCAAAGGCAAATTCAGCGATTTCATGATTAAACTCACGTTCGGCGTATATTTCTTTTTCATAAATAAATCTCTCGTCGGAGGAATCGCCTCTCCTCACCCTGTTCAGAAAGGGTTCGTTGTCTTTATCCGAAAAAATATAAGATTTATTCTTGCCTATAGATTTAGCGATGTATAAAGCATAATCGGCCTTTTCAAAATTTTTCTCAAAGTCGGTATCTTCTTTTTCAGAGATAACCGCGCCAATACTTCCCTTTATGCAGTTTCTGTATCTCTCGCCCGAATATGTAGACTCAACTATAGAGTTAATGTCATTAATAATATTTTCAAGCCATTCCCTTGATAAAACATCGTCGATAAAAATAATAAACTCGTCTCCGCCGAGTCTGCCAATAATATCATTTTTTCCAAGTATATTTTTTATGTATCTGCTTACATTTGAAAGCACCTGGTCGCATAATTTTTTGCCCAGATTATTGTTAAGTTCCGCGAAATTATCAATATCCAGAACAATTATGGCATGATTTTTTCCCAAAGATTTCGTAAATATCCCGCTTATAAGTTTTTTTGCGTATTCGCCTATATAAATGCCTGTCAGGTTGTCAATATGCCTTACGTTTGAAAAAAACATCTCGCTGCGTTTTTCATAATTAATATTCTGAGTTTTCCCGATAACGCTCAGAGGCTTACCGTTTTTATTAAAAATGGTTTTTCCCCATAAACCATACCATTCTTCACGTCCGAACTGATTTGCCTTAAATTCCATATAGAGCTTTTTTTTACCGCTTTTCAGCAGTTTTACAAATTTTTCGGCATAGTTTTCCGTATCTTTCGGGAATATATCATAATCGTATATCCTGACAGAAAGTTTTTCCAGATATCTGTTGATTTTTCCGCCTGTAATATCATATAACGTATCATTAAAAAATCTATACTCAAAAAGCTTTGTATTCGACAAAGACGCCACGGTATAAAAACTTTCTCTTTCTTTTTCGAGTTCGGTCTGTACCATTTTCACATCGGTAATATCCGTCAGGGCGCATAAAAACATAACGCCTTCCGAATCCTCGGCATTTTTAACAGCATTTATTTTTCTCCAGAAAATCTCACCGGATTTCGATATCACGCGGTACTCATAGCAAAATTTGGTACATTCGCCGTTAATAACAGAAAGCATCTGTTGTTCAAATCCTTTCCAGTCGTCGTCAACTATTATTCCTCTGTAATTGTTCCCATAAATCTTATAGAAATCCTCGTCAACGCAGCTGGCGGTCGAATAAAAATTAGCGTTCGCATCCTGTATGAGAAGCTTGTCATCTGTATATTTAAGTTCGACTATACCGATGGGAATACTGTCGGAGCAAATAACTTTTTGGTCAGAATTTCCGCAATCACAGTGTCCGAAAAAATCTTTTTTCATAAAATCCCTTTCTTCCCTAAAAAATCTTTATACTTTTATGGAAACGCCGCGCGATTCAAAAAAAACAAAAATTATTTTTGGTATCCTTTGAGCGGCGCTTCCTTATATAGTCAGGTCGCTTTTCAGGCTGACTGACTATAAATCCGTCTTTCGGAAAAGCGTAACATTACACGCCGAATTTGAATTTTATTCCTGTAATCCATTATATTTTTCAAGAGCCTTTGCGAGCTGGTCAGGGCAAGAAGTATTTTTTGCTCCGCATTTAAGCCCCTTCAGTTTATCAATCACCTCTGAAACGGGCATATCCTCAACAAGACGTCCGATTCCCTGCAAATTACCGTTGCAGCCTCCCAAAAATCTGACGTTTCTGACTTTTCCGTCGACAACATCAAAATCGATATTTCTTGAACAGGTACCTTGTGTTTTATAACTTTCCATAACCTTCACTTCCATATATTTTATCTTACAACCAAATAATCTTTTACAGAATTATAGAATCCGAAAAAATTCCTGTCTGTAAAGAACTTCTGCATTTCCTCCGCCGAGCCGAAAGGCTGTTCTTCCCGATAACTCATAATCTCGTTAATAATGCCGTCGGTAACGCCGTGGTTTAAAGATTTAAGTTCTTTAGCCGTGGCCTTGTTTATATTTGTATACAAAGAAGCGTTTTTATCGTTTTCCGTAAGTGTACACGGCAGGTCGGACGGGCTTTTCATATTCGACGCGGCGGCAAGCTTTGACGCTGCGGAAGAAGAAAATCCAAACTCAGTAAGCTGTGTATTGGTCGCCGTATTGACATTAATATAGTCGTTGTCGTCAGAACCAACATAAATAACATTTTTAATACTGTTATATTTTTCCTGGGTAACGCACTCGGAAACATCGCTTACAGACGTATAATTTCTTTTATAAATAACCTTGGTAGCGTCATTTCCGAAAACGGACCTCATTTCATAATCGGTAGCGTCATTTATATTGGTACAGGTGTTCAAGTTGTCCTCAAACTCGTTTATCTGCTGTGCGCTCAGACCGATACCCGGAATTTTAGCGAGTTCTCCGAGGGTTTTATAGGTATAGCCGTTTTTACGGTACTCAACAATTTTCGAGGCGTCGGAAGAAGACAGACCGGCGGCTATAAGCTGGCTCTGATTTGCGGTATTTACATTTACAACCTTGTCGTTTTCCGTAACGTCAATTTTCTGTTTATCATAAGTCGACAGAAAATCCTTATATTTACTGTACCTGCTTTGAGAAAGCAAATTTTCATCTTTCAGAACGGTTATACTTGTAATCTTGCTGTGCTTGTTGCGGTAAGCCAGAATATCCTCAACCTCGTCTTCGGTAATATTACCGATGCTTAAAAGTTCCTCTTTGTCAGCGTAATTGACATTTGTGCATACTGTAAGGAATTGTTTGTTAGCGTCATACAGTTCCTTTGAAAATCCCTGTACAAATTTAATCTCGTCAATAGTATTAAAAGGATTTTTGGTTCTGTAACTTACGATAGCGTTGGCAATACCTGAAGACACATCGGTAAGGGCGCCTACTAAAGTTTCAGCTGACGCCGTATTAATATTTACAGTATGCTTATTTTTATACGCGAGTTTACCCGTATAAGTAATATTTCCAAAAGTAGTCGTCGTACCGTTTTCCCTGACGCCGTTTTCCCATATGCCGATATTTCCGATTTTAGCGGTACGCTGAACCGTCAGATACTCATTGTACTGACTTGCGGGCATATAGCTTGGATTTGTGACGCCATATCCCTTTTCTATCAGAATTTTATTGACATTCTCACCGTTTAAGGTTACATACATATTGTTCCATATACCCACGGGAGTAGTTATACTGTTGTCAGGAGAAACCACAACGGTCTGTCCCAGAAGATACCCCGTAAGGAAAGAAACAGCGTCGTCAAACCCCTGGGCGTCCACCCCGATAAGCTTGACAAGGGCGGTATCGTCGTTGTTCAATAGTTTAACCTCAATAGCGTCGCCGTCAATTATTCTGGTAACCGTAGCCGCGGCCGAACCGTTTATAATAGCATTTTTTCCGGCCATAGCCATATTGGGGGAACAAATAAGAGAAACCGTCATAATAAAAGAAAATAAAACCCCGCAGATTTTTCTGTTCAAAGCAATCACTCCGTTTCACAAAACTAATAGTATCCGTTTCTTTTATAGCAAGTCGCAAAATGTTTATTGGGAAACAACAAAAGAATTTCCTTAATATATCAGGTTTATTAAAACCTTTCCGTTCATTCTTTTATTGGTTCTTTTAATAAAGCGTTGATTATGGAATAAACTCTATACATATATTTTACAACACATTTTTAAAATATTCAATACGCAAAATATTAAAAATTTTCATTAGACTTCTTTTGAAACTTCATATTGATAAAAATATTTTTTTGTTGGACCGGAGTAATTTTGCGGTTTCGAAAGAAGTCTATTAAAATTACCCTATTTTCGTTTTAAGCGGACTTCTTCCGAAACCCCGCGTCAATTTCGAAAAAAGTCCGCTCTTTCTTATCTTTTTTCCCGTCCGGAAATATCAATAACAGGATTTTTCCTGTTTTGTCTGAAAAATACAATTTTTTTTCCGATTATCTGAACCGTCTGAGAATTGGTTCTCTCGCTAATCATGCCGGCTATATCGTCAATGTTCAAAGAACAGTTGTTAAGCACCGTGCCTTTAACAAGTTCTCTTTTTTCAAGCGCTTCGTCCACCGATTTTATAACTTCCGGAGTAACGCCGTTTTTGCCGACTTGAAAAATAGAATCTATCCTGCTCGCGAGACTTCTTAAATAAGCTCTTTGTTTACTGTTCATAATAAAAACTCCTTAAAATAGACTTATTTCGAAACTATAAAATTAAATCAATCCGATAAAAAAATATTTTTCTGGGGCGGCATTTTTACCGATATAAATTTTAAAATCTGATATCATTTATAGTATTCAAATTCAAGGTCATAAATTTTAACCGTGTCGCCCTCGTTAATTCCCGATTCCTCAAGTTTATCAATAATACCTTTTTCTCTTAAATATTTCTGAAAGAAAGCGAATCCTTTTTCCGTGTCAATATTTGTATACCCTATCATCTTTTCAACACCTACGCCCTCCACGACATAATAATCACTGTCAATTTTCTCCACCGTAAAAGGCTGTTTTTCCGTTTCCTCATAATCAATATATTCATCTGTATACTCGTCAAAATCCTCCTCAAACACAATATTCTCAGGATAATCCTTCAAAATTCCCGCCGCCTCGGAAAGAAGCTCGTCAAGTCCCGAATTTGACGCGGCGGAAACAGGAAACACTTTAAAGCCCTTATCCTCATACGCTTCTCTTATTTTTTTTAAATTTTCCTCAGCCTCCGGGATATCCATTTTGTTAGCGGCGATAATCATAGGGCGCTTTAAAAGTTCCTGATTGTATCGGGCAAGTTCATTATTTATTTTCTCAATGTTCTCAACAGGGTCTATTCCCTCAAGGCCCGCCGCGTCAACAACATGAATAAAAACCTTTGTTCTTTCCACATGGCGCAGAAACTCGTGTCCGAGTCCCAGACCCTCGCTCGCCCCCTCAATAAGGCCCGGGATATCAGCCATAACAAAATCCTCTCCCCATTTGCTTCTTACAACCCCAAGATTTGGTGAAAGAGTAGTAAAATGATAGTTCGCTATTTTAGGGTTAGCGTTTGTAACCATTGATAAAATAGTAGACTTTCCGACATTAGGGAGACCAATAAGGCCAACATCAGCGATAAGCCTGAGTTCTAAAATAACATCGTATTCTTTTGAAATACGGCCCCTTTCACAGTATCTTGGCGCTTGTCTTGTAGGGGTGGCAAAATGCTGATTGCCCTTTCCGCCTTTTCCGCCTTTTATAATAACGCGGGTATCACCTTTTTTTGACATATCCGCCATAATTTTTCCCGTTTTGGCTTCTCTTATAATCGTACCCACAGGAACCCTGATAACCATATCCTCGCCGTCCGCGCCTGTTCGGTTGCGCTTGCTTCCGTCGCTTCCGGAGCTGGCCTTGAATAATTTTTTATACCTGAAGTCCATAAGAGTATTAAGTCCCTCGTCCGACACAAATATAATATCGCCGCCTTTTCCCCCGTCTCCGCCGTCGGGCCCGCCGTTTACGACATATTTTGCCCTGTAAAAGGAAACGGCGCCGTTTCCTCCGTTTCCGCCCTTTATGTGTATCTTAACTCTGTCGACAAACATTCAAAATTCTCCTTTTGTCATATATCTTTTGGATTTAGGAAATACCGTCAGATTTCAAGATAAAAATAATTTTTCGGAAAAATTGAAGTGCCAGTGTTATTTTTCCCCGAAAATGACACTAAACGCAACTTTTAAGTCTGAAAAATTATTTTTATTTTCCTTTGTGCGGTGTTTCCTTATCTTTTCAAAAACCAATAAAATTATTCTAACACGCAAATCCTCTCTAATCAAGTTAAATTTAGGAAACAACCACGGAAATCAATTTTTGCGGCGTAGCCGAAATAAAGTTTA
>CAYLJL010000024.1:0-12006 GCA_964384005.1 uncultured Lachnospiraceae bacterium
AGTGCAGGAAATGCTTGCATTTCCTGCAAGCGTGTCGACTTTTTCGACACGCTGAGAAAAAAAATATTTCTATTTATACCGGAATTGCTGTAAAGATAAAATTTTTTTAAAATAACCGGAGGATAAAAAATGGAATGGACAGAAGTCAAAATATATACAACCACCGAGGGAATCGAACCTCTCACCGCTATGCTTTTGGAAACGGGCATTACGGGCATGCAAATTGAGGACGACGATGAAGTAAAGCAATTTGTGACAACCTCATCGACCTATTGGGATTACGTTGATGAAGAACTTTTAAATAAAGAAAAAGAGGATACGAGACTTATCGTATACGTAAGCAATAATCCTTACGGAATGGATATTTTAACAAGTATAAAGGAAGGACTTACACGCCTTAAAAATTCCGATATAGGCTTAAATCTTGGAAAACTGACTTATGAACTTATAACAGCAAACGACGAGGACTGGCTTAACAAGTGGAAAGAATTTTATAAACCTTTTACCGTTGGGAATAAGCTTCTTGTAAAACCCGAATGGGAAACTGTGAAAAACCCGGAAAACCGAATTGTGTTTACCATAAATCCGGGACACGTTTTCGGAACGGGTATGCACCAATCAACGCAGCTTTGTATTGTAAATCTTGAGAAATATGTAAAGAAAGAAAGCGAGGTTTTAGACCTTGGCTGCGGAAGCGGAATACTTTCGATAATTTCCCTGCTTTTAGGGGCGAAACACGCCAACGCTATAGATATTGACGAAAACGCTGTAAAAACAGCATATGAAAACGCCGCCTTAAATGGCATAGGCAAAGATAAATACTATGTAACGTCAGGAAATATAATAGACAATAAAGAAATTCAGGACAAAATTGGATACGAAAAATATGATATAATTGTCGCTAATATAATAGCCGACGTAATAATAGCGATGGCTCCCATAGTAAAAAAAGCGATAAAAAAAGACGGAATATTTATTTCCTCGGGAATAATAAAAGACAGAGTATCCGATGTAACGGACGCTCTGACACACGCCGGCTTCAAAATAACGGACACAGCGTATAAGGACGAATGGGTAAGCCTCAGCGCTAAAATACAGTAAACAGAAAATTATTTTTCGTTCATTATAAAACAAAATACACAGGAGTGATATTATGCCTAAATTTTTTGTTGACAAAAATAATATAGGAGAAAAAAATATAGAAATTACAGGAGACGACGCGAAACATATATCAACTGTTCTGAGAGCGAAAGTTGACGAGGAAATAATAATCTGCGACGGTTACGGCACTGATTATCTGTGTCGGTTAATAGGAATAAACAAAAAACAAGTGCTTGCCGAAATAATCAAAAAATATGAGAATAAAAACGAACCCGAGCTTAAAATCACGTTATATCAGGGCTTGCCGAAAGGTGATAAAATGGAGCTTGTAATACAAAAATGCGTAGAAATCGGAGTTGACAGAATAGTTCCCGTCATAACCGATAATACCGTTGTAAAAATAGGCGACAAAGCCGAGAAGAAAAACTTACGTTGGAATAAAATAGCGGAGTCGGCGGCAAAACAGTGCGGACGTGGAAAAATCCCGCACGTAGATAAAATTCTATCCTTCAAAGACGCGGTTAAAGCCTCAAAAAACCTTGACAACGCTATAATACCCTATGAAAACGAAAAAGACGTAAGCATAAGAGAATTTGTAAAATCCTTCATAGGAAAATCTATAGGAATATTCATAGGACCTGAGGGTGGATTTTCAGAAAACGAAATAAAACTTTGCGGAGAAAACGGTATAACCTCTGTAAGCCTTGGAAAAAGAATTTTACGTACGGAAACAGCCGGACTTGTAACAAGTGTAATTCTTCTTTATGAACTGGAGGGTTTAATTTGATTTACTTTGATAACTCCTCAACCACAAGAGTCCGAAAAGACGTAATAAATAAAATGACCTATATAATGGGCGAAGAATACGGGAACCCATCTTCTCTTCACAGCTTTGGTTTTTCAGCGGAAAAAGAAATCAAAAAAGCTAAAACAATAATATCAGAAATAATAAAATCAGATAAAGATGAGATTTTCTTTACCTCCGGAGGGACTGAAGCCAATAATCTTGCGGTTTTCGGAATTGTGTCCGCCTACAAAAAAACAGGGACACATATTATCGTAAATAAAACGGAACATCCATCTGTTTCAGAGGCTTATAAAAAACTTGAAAATTCGGGATATACCGTTTCATATATTGACGTTGACAGAAAAGGATACGCGAAGCTGGCACAGCTTGAAGAAGAAATCACCGATAAAACAATTCTTGTAAGTATAATGCACGTAAACAATGAAATCGGAACAATAAACGACATAAAAAAAATATCGGAAATTATAAAAAACAAAAATAAAAAAACAGTTTTTCATACAGACTGTGTTCAATCTTTTTGCAAACATAATATAAATTCAAAATATGCTGATTTAATCACGCTGAGCGGTCATAAAATTCACGGGCCGAAAGGGGTCGGAGCGCTGTTCATAAAAAAAGGAATACGAGTCGAGCCTGTTTTCATGGGGGGAAATCAGCAGAAAGGAATACGTTCAGGAACGGAAAATGTAGCGGGAATTGCCGGATTTGCCGCCGCCGCCGAAAATATGAGCTCAGATATTGAAAAAAATACAGAAAAAGTTTCCGCCGTAAAAAATAAACTCAAAGAAATAAAAAATTTACTTCCGGAGGTTTATATAAACGGCGACGAGGGCAGCGGAAGTCCGTATATATTAAATATGAGCTTCGCCCATGTAAAGGGAGAAGTTCTTCTCCATTGCCTTGAGGATAAAGGTATTTATGTATCGACAGGCTCCGCCTGTATGAGCAATCATAAAAAGCACAGAGGGACAGTAGACGTTATAGGGGGAAACAGTGAAAATTCTCTGCGTTTCAGCTTTTCCGACGAAAACACTGTGGATGAGGCGGAAGAATGTGTCACGGCGCTTTTGGAAATTGTTCCTTTGTTAAGACAATATAAACAGCTATAGGAAATACCGGCAAATTAAAAAATTATTTTTATTATCTTTTGTGCAGTATTTCCTATAATAATTTTTATTAATAAAGCACTGATTAGACTTCTTTCGAAACTATGAAATTAAATCAATTCAATAAAAAAATATTTTATTTTTTACCGGATATGAAATTTCGAAATAAGTCTATTAAAGATTTTGCGAATTGCTAAGGAGATTTTATGGAAAATATACTACTTGTAAAATATGGCGAAATAGCTATGAGAGGAAAAAACAGATATTTAGCTGAAAACCGACTTATAGGAATAATAATAAAAAATCTTGAAAATTCAGGAAATTACAAAGTTTATAAAGAGCAGGGAAGACTTCTTATAAAATGTGAGACGGGAAAATTTGATTACGATACGGTAATTCCCAGAGTTGTAAACATATTAGGTGTCGTAGCGGTTTGCCCCGGAATTGAAATAAGAGAAAAAACAATGGAAAACATAAGAGAAGTTGCCCTTAACCATATGAAAGAGTGCCACAGCGGAAAAAAACTCACATTCAAAGTTGAAACAAAACGCTCTGATAAACAGTTTCCGCTTGCTTCGAGAGAAGTTTCCGCCGACATAGGAGGTTTTGTCCTTAACAATATGGATAACCTTACAGTTGACGTTCATAATCCCGATGTAACATTAATGGTAGAACTAAGAAACAGCGCTTATGTTTACTCATCGCTTATAAATGGGTTTGGCGGGCTTCCTGTAGGTTCTTCGGGAAAAGCCACCGTTTTAATGTCAGGAGGAATAGACAGCCCCGTAGCAGCGTTTATGACGGCAAAAAGGGGAGTGGAAATAGACGCCGTCTATTTTGACAGTCCTCCTCACACTTCTGAAAGGGCAAGGCAAAAAGTCATTGACTTAGCGGAAAAGCTCTCGCTGTATACAGGAAAATTTAGTTTATACGTAGTCCCGTTTACAGAGGTTCAGCATTACCTGTATAATAACGTACCTCCTGAAAAAATAACAATTTTTCTAAAAAGAGCGATGATAAAATCGGCGGAAAAAATCGCTCTTGAAAATGGCTCGCTCGCCCTTGTGACAGGAGACAGCATAGGACAGGTGGCAAGCCAGACAATGCAGGCGATAAACGCTATAAATTCCGCCGCGGAGGAACTTACGGTACTAAGACCTCTCTGCGGATTTGATAAGCAGGAAATAGTCGACCTTGCCAAAAAAATAGATACTTTTGAAATATCAATCCGCCCTTATGAGGACTGCTGTACTGTTTTTGTTCCAAAACATCCGGAAACGAAACCCAAAAAATCAATAATAGAAAAAATAGAGAGAAATTTAACAGAACTTGAAAATTTAATTGTAAAAGCCTGTGAAAATAAAAAAGTATTATAAGGCTCTGAGACGGTTAATAAATATCACCGTCTATATATTTTGTAGATTTTTTCACTCCGTCGCATATACTGTATATATATTAAATAATCCTTCGGAGGTAAAAAATGCCAAAAAGAGATATAAAAGTAAAATACAACTTAAAAAGCGAACTTTTAAAAAATCAATTTAATAAAAAAGAGACTTTCGTAAATATTCAGCAGAATACAGACGAAAACACTCCTGAATCAATTTACTCTCCCAATTTTGAGCAATACCCCATGTGGCCCTATGAAACAAATGAAGATTTTGAGAACAATCCCTATGAACAACAGCCGGATAACAACATGAACACACCGACATATACCCCGCCCTATAACCAACCGGCATATAACCTGCCATCTAATCAGCCGGCATATAACCAACCGACATATAACCTGCCGTCTAATCAGCCGGCGTATAACCAACCGACATATAACCGGCCATCTAATCAGCCGGCGTATAACCGGTCACCTTATATACCGCCTTATAGCCAACCGGCATATAATCCACCGTTTTATTACGGTACGCCTATTGTCAGAAATCCTTATGTTCCTGTAGGCAGAGAACGAATTTCAAGCGGCTACAGCAGAACAACTCTGGGACTTGACAGAGAGCTTATGCGTGTTTTATATAAAGATATAAACAAAACACTGTATCCTGTAATAGTAGAAGTATTAAACGAATACGAGTATGACGGAAGTCCCATTTATGAGGAAAATATAGACCCCGAAACAATTTCACAGCTTGTAGACCGTGTTTTAAGGCGCGCTGGTGAAATTTCCGACAATATACAGGAAATAATGTTAAATGACCAAAACATTTCCTTTTCAGAGACGGAATATATGCCGGAATGGGACAGTACAAACTTATTAAAAGCGGCAGTTGAATCAATTCTGCTGCACGAAATATTTGAAGTAAGACGACCATATTACAGAAAAGTAAGAAGCAGATATAATTATAATAACGGGGTATACAACGGAATTAACTATTATTAATACCAATACTTCAAAACCATAAAATTTTCAACTCAAAAAGGAGACAGCTTAACCATAATGCAGTCTCCTTTTTAAGTAAATAACGACAAATTAAAAAATAAAACTAATATTTATTTCGAACCCTTACATCAATTTCGTAAGGGTCATAAAAATATTTTATTCAATGTTTTTTCTTTTTTATGAAATTGAAGTAATAATGTAATTCCGAAAAAAATCTATTAATGAATTTTTTCATAAATAATATCGGAAAGTTTAGCGAAATCGGAAAGCTTTAAAGTTTCCCCTCTGACTCTTTCGTCAAAACCGGCTTTATTTAAAATTTCCATAATTTCTTCTTTTGAAAATCCCAGATTTCCCGAATTAAAAATACAGTTTATAAGAGTTTTTCTCCTTTGGGAGAAAGCGGATTTTATAATATCAAACATAAGTTTAACGTCTTTTGTTTCAGCAGAAGGTTCTTTTAAAATAGTAAGCCTTATAACAGCCGAATCAACATTAGGTCTTGGAATAAAACAGTTTCTTGGTACATTAGCCACAATATAAGGCTTACAGAAATACTGAACAGAAAGACTTAACGAGCCGTAATCCTTTGATGAGGGCTCCGCTCCCATTCTGCTGGCAACCTCTTTTTGTACCATAACAGTCATACTTTCAATAGGGAGTCGCCTTTCAAGAATCTCCATAATTATAGGAGTTGTAATATAATATGGCAGATTAGCGACAACCTTTATATTTTTATCGGAATATTTTTCAGCGATTGCACTTATATCAACTTTTAAAATATCCTCGTTTATTATTTCAATATTGTAAAACTCTGATAAAGTATCCCGCAAAATAGGAATTAAAGTCCTGTCGATTTCAACAGCGATAACTTTAAAAGCTTTTTCGGCGATAGCAGCCGTTAAAGTTCCGATACCCGGCCCTATTTCAATAACGACGTCACTTTTATCAATTTCCGCGGAAGATATAATTTTGTCCAGAACATGATTGTCAATCAAAAAATTTTGTCCGAATTTTTTTTTAAAAGTAAATTCATATTCAGAAATGATAGCTTTAGTTTTAGAAAATAATGTTTCGCCTATAAAAATCAACCTCCAAAACCTGCCTGACAAAATAATATTTTATACTAAACCCCGTTTTAAGGATTGACAAAAATCAATTTACTCAGATTTTCTTAACGCTGAGCGGCATCTGCCTCTGGCAAATACCACGGAAATCAATTTTTGAAATTTTTAGTTTTTTTTGGAACCTTGGGCTCTGCCCACACCCGCAAGCCTTTTAGTGCCGCAAAGAAGTGCGGGCGGCGAAGCCGACTTTTGCGAAGCAAAAGCACTGACCCAAAGGCTTGACCTAAACTTTATTTCGGCTGCGCCGCAAAAATTGATTTCCGTGGGCAAATACTGCTTGCGCGCTGAAAATTTACCCTTCGGAGCGTAAATCAATTTTTATCTACAGATTAAATACGTTTAGTATTAAATTAATTGCCAAGCACTTCCTTAATAACTTTCATAGCCTCTCCTAAAGCCTCATCTGTTTTAGCGGGATTTTTTCCGCCGGCCTGGGCCATATTCGGGCGTCCGCCGCCGCCGCCGCCTGCCGCCGCCGCTGCCGCCTTAACAATATCCCCCGCCTTGGCTCCTTTTTTAACAACATCGTCAGTAACCATAACAATAAAGGAAACTTTATCCTCCAACGGGCTTGCTAAAACAACTATACCGCTCTGAAGCTTGTCCTTAATTTTATCTCCCATATTTCTTAAATCGTTCATTTCCATACCGCTGATTTTAGAGCATACGACAGAAATGCCGTTTACATCTTCCTTGTTCCTGATAAATTCGTCAATATATCCCATTGACATTTTTGATTTAAGCTGTTCAAGTTCTTTTGACAAAGATTTGTTCTCATCAATAAGAGAATTAATTTTATTCATAATATTTTTGCCGCCTATTTTAAGAACTTCTTTCACCCTGTTCATAATCATATCGTTTTCTTCATATACGTTCAAAACACCATATCCGGTAACCGCCTCAATTCTTCTGACGCCCGCTGCCACACCGCATTCGGAAAGAATTTTAAAACTTCCCGCCTGAGATGAGTTATTAAGATGAGTACCTCCGCAGAATTCAACAGAATAATCGCCGACGCTCACAACTCTTACAATATCGCCGTACTTCTCACCAAATAAAGCCATAGCGCCTTTTTTCTTAGCCTCCTCAATGGGAAGTTCCTCAACCGTAACATCAATAGAATCAAGGATTTTAGAATTAACTATTTTTTCAATTTTAATAAGGTCTTCTTTGCATACAGCCTCAAAATGAGTGAAATCAAAACGAAGTCTTGACGCTGAAACTAAAGAACCGGCCTGCTCAATATGATTTCCTAAAACCTCACGGAGTGCCTTTTGCAAAATATGAGTCGTAGTGTGGTTTCTCGCGGTAGCGATACGTTTGTCCTTGTCAACGGAAAACCTCGCTGAATCTCCGACTTTTAATTCTCCCGATTTAACAATACCTGTATGAAGTATTTTGTTTCCGCCGAATTTTGTACAATCCGTAACTTCTATTTCACAGCCGTCATTTTTTATAATACCCTTATCGCCTGCCTGACCTCCCATTTCAGCGTAAAAAGGAGTTTTATCAGAAATAACGGTAACATTCTGACCCTCCGATACCTTTTCGGATATAATCCCCTCGGCAACAAGAGCAAGTATTTTACATTCGTCTCTGTCAAGATTATCATATCCGACAAATTCACTTTTCATATCTGTGGGAAGCTTGTGAAAAACCGTTTCTTCCGCTCCCATGTAAGTATTTTCTTCTCTCGCGGCTCTGGCTCTGTTTTTCTGAGCCTCCATTTCTTTTAAGAAACCCTCCTCATCAACTCCGATTCCCTCTTCTTCAAGAATTTCTTTCAGCAAATCAATAGGAAATCCATAAGTATCGTATAATTTAAAAGATTCGCTGCCGCTGAAAAACTCTTTTTTTCCTTCCGCTTTAATCTCGTCTATTTTTTGACGAATAATTTCCATACCCTGATTAATAGTTTCATAGAAGCGCTCTTCCTCAACGGTTATTATTTTATAAATGTAATCTTTCTTTTCCTCAAGTTCCGGATAAGCGCCTTTGGAATTCTCAATAACCACCTTGCAGAGGTCGGAGAGAAATTTTCTGTTTATTCCAAGCAGTTTTCCATGTCTCGCGGCACGTCTCAGGAGCCTTCTTAAAACGTATCCTCTGCCCTCGTTAGAAGCGAGTACACCGTCGGCAACCATAAAAGTAACCGAGCGGATATGGTCGGTAATAACTCTTATAGAAACATCTGTTTTGTAATTCTTATTATACTCAACCCCGGCGATTTTACAGACAGCATCTCTGATAGCTTTTATAGTATCCACGTCAAAAATAGAATTTACATTCTGCAAAACAGTAGCGAGTCTTTCAAGCCCCATACCTGTATCAATGTTAGGATTGGCGAGATTGGAATATCCTCCGTTCTCCTCCTTGTTAAACTGAGTAAACACAAGATTCCAGACTTCCATATATCTGTCGCAGTCACAGCCAACTGTACAATCAGGTTTTCCGCATCCGTACTCCTCGCCCTTGTCATAATAAATTTCCGAACACGGCCCGCATGGACCTACACCGTGTTCCCAGAAATTATCTTCTTTTCCCATTCTGAAGATTTTATTTTCCGGGATACCTACTTTTTTATTCCATATTTCAAAGGCCTCGTCATCGTCCTGATATACGGAAACATAAAGCTTTTCCTCAGGAATTTTTAAAACCTCGGTAAAAAATTCCCACGCCCACGGAATAACCTCATTTTTAAAATAATCCCCAAAAGAGAAATTTCCGAGCATTTCAAAAAAAGTACCATGTCTCGCGGTTTTTCCGACATTTTCAATATCGCCCGTTCTTATACATTTCTGACAGGTTGTAACTCTTTTTTTAGGCGGAATCTGTTGTCCCGTAAAATAAGACTTTAAAGGAGCCATACCGGAATTTATAAGTAAAAGACTTTTATCGTTATTGGGAACAAGAGAAAAGCTGTTCATTCTTAAATGCTCTTTGCTTTCAAAAAAAGTAAGATATTTTTCACGTATTTCATTAAGACCAAATTTCTCCATTTTTTCTTCCTCCGTTTAATATAATTAGAATTATAAAAATTTAAAGAAATAATAGACTTCTTCCGAAACTATGAAATTAAATCAATCCAATAAAAAAATATTTTATTCAATAATCAGCGCTTTTGCGGAGCAAAAGGCGGCGGCCTGACAGTCTGTAAAATATTTTTTTGTTTTCTCCGCATATTCCGGAATTGATGTAATAAAACACTTAATTACAGCGAAACAAAAAAAGAATAAATAGTCAAGGCTTTAATAAAACCTGGTATATTAAAGCATTATTTTATTGTTTTGCGCTAAAAATTCTGCGGATTGTTATAATTCAGATTAAAAATAATTTCATATATCTTTAAATAAGCGTTTATTTATTTTACATATCAGGAAAACCCGCCGTAAACAATCCTAATTTATGAAAATTATACCACTCGTCAATTTTATCTTTAGGGGCAATATTTAAAGCGTTCAATACTTCTTTAGCGAACTCTAAAGTTGCTGTTCCGTTCGCTGTTATAACATTTTTATGGCGGACCGCTTGTCTCGCCGTATAATTTTCTTCTCCGCTATAACTGTTTCCGGCCCATTTTTTTAAATCCTTCAAGTCGTTGCTTGTGTGATTTACGTTATTTAAAATTCCTATAGTTCCTAAAAACGCTGAAGCGTCGCAAATTCCGCCCAGAATTTTCCCGTCGGCAAATGATTTTTTAATAAGAGGCTCAAATTCAACTTTGTCCTCGTTTCTCCACGTCATTCCCCCAATTAATATAAGCGCCTCATAATCCAACGGCACAGAATTAATATCATAGTCCGGCATTGTATTGAATCCGCCTATCGAGCGGATATATTCTTTTTTCAGAGAAATTGTTTTAACCTCATAATCTCCTCCGCCTAACATATGTATGGCGGAAGACAAATAAGCCGCTTCCCAATCAGCGTATTGTTCAGTCAGAACAAATAAAACAGTTTTTTTCATAACATAAGGAAACATTGGTTTTAGAGGAAACGTTGGTTTAAAGGAATTACTTCAAAATTACTTTTATTGCTTTTTACACAGCGTTTCATTTTTACCGCTGTTTCCTGAACACCTCCTGAAATCTTTAATATCGTCTGTAATTTATTAAGTTTACTTTGTCGTTTTTTACTTTATGGCAATCCGCAGAGTTTTTAGTGCCGGGCAATGAAATAATTCCTCGACATATTATGTTTTATTAAAGCCTGCGTGTTTACTCTTTTACCGCTTCGCTATAATTTGTCTGAACTGCCTTTATAGTTTCTCCTGTATATAAAATTTATATCACAAAAAATACTTCTATGTAAATATCAAAAAATTATTTTATTGTCTTCGGCGCATAGTTTTATACAAAATTAAGCGAAACCTTATATATTTGATATATCAATTCACAAAATTTTCAGCGCGAACCAATAAAAAAATTTCTTCAATAATATCGGGTTTTATTAAAGAGTGCTTGTTCAGCGTTTTATTGGTTCGCACTACAGCAAGCCGCAGAATTTTCAAAGCAAAACAATAAAATAATTGTTGAATATATCAAGTTTTTATAATTTAATCAACTGCGTTGTTTTATCGTTTTGCGCTGATAAATCTCTCAAAAATTTTATACTGTTATACTTTTCTGAATTTGAATGTTTTTGAGTTTTTCAACATTACCCATATTTTTTTCAATCTTGAGATTTTTTTCGGCGACATTAAGCATAAGCTTAATTCTGTTAAGCTGATTAACCTCGCTTGCCCCGGGGTCGTAATCTATAGCGACAATATTCGAAAGAGCATACTTTCTTTTAATTTCCTTTATAATACCTTTTCCCGTAACGTGATTCGGGAGGCAGGCAAAAGGCTGCATACATATTACGTTGTTGACGCCCTCTGTAATAAGTTCAACAATTTCCGCCGTTAAAAACCACCCTTCTCCGGTCTGATTACAAAGTGAAACAATAGGCTCCGCCATAGCTCCTAATTTTTGAATTTCATTGGGAGGTATAAAGCGTTTACTTTTTTCTAAAGCGGCTTTCAGCGGTTTTCGGTAATGCTCTATAACCTTTATAAGAAAATCATTTATCACCCTTACCCCTTTTCTCATTCCAAAATATTTTTCGTCATAAGTCGCGTTGTACATCTCATAAAGGAAAAAATCCACTAAATCCGGAACAACCGCCTCAGCGCCCTCATTTTCAATAAGAGAAACAACGTCGTTGTTTGCGGTAGGATGAAATTTAACTAAAATTTCACCGACAACCCCCACTTTAGGCTTAACAATGTCTTTAAGCTTTATATTGTCAAAATCCTCGACAATTTCCCTGATATTTCTTTTAAATTCGCTGTGTTTTCCTCTTTTAACAGCATCCTTGCATATTTCGTTCCACTTATCATAAAGTTTATTGCATGAGCCTTCTGTAAGCTCATAAGGTCTTGTGGCGTAAAGAACCCTCATCAAAGTATCGCCGTATATAATAGATTGGACAAGGG
>CAYLJL010000025.1:0-7199 GCA_964384005.1 uncultured Lachnospiraceae bacterium
AGCGTTACGGAAATTAACGATAATATCACGCTTTCCGCCGGAACTCATTTTTTAACAAGCCGTGCTTATAACTCGAAAGGCGAAAAAACTCAGAGTACCGAAGCAATAGTATATGTCAGGAAAACAGGGGAAGATTTAGGCGGATTTACATATAAAGAAATCGGAACTCCCAAAAAATTCGTCGGTAAAGGCGGCGCTTATAAAGATGAAAACGGAAATTATATCCTCTATGGCGCCGGAACAGCGGGAGCTATGAGTACAACCAATTCCGGCACAACGGCAGAGCCAAAATACACGGCTTCAAATTCCTCGGACTCATTTTCTTACCTTTATAAAGAAGTCACGGGAAATTTTGATATAAGAGTTAAAGTTGATTCCATACCAAAATTTGAAAATCAGCAGATAAACGGTCTTATGTTCCGTGAAAGCCTTGATACAACAGCAAGAATGGCTATGATAACAGACAGCTGGCTTAAATTAGGTGAAAACGAGCGTATTATAATAAGAGATACAGCAAAACAAAAATCCTACGCTACATATTTCAAGAATAAAAACGGAGCCGTTCTTGAAAATAACGAAAGCACAAGTTTATACTATAAAGACGACCCGAGTCCTTATATGAGAATTGTAAGATACAATGATAAAATTTATCTGTACGTGTCAAAAGACGGACAAGACTGGACAAACGGCACAAGACAGCCCTATTCAATAACTTTTAATAATTTGCCTGATACGGTATATGTAGGATACGCTACGGATTCTGCTGATACAATTTCCCCCATTCCCTATTTTGCGGCTTCCGAATTCAGCGGACTTGAAATAATCGAAGGCAGCGAAGTGGAAAATCCGGCGGATAATGAACCGGAAGAACCTAAGCCGTATGTTCCGGAAAAAAATGTTGATTCCTCAACGGCAAATGGCTTTTATTATGAAAAATCCTTCCTGATGGCGGATGAGGAAAGCGGCGGAAAATGGATAATTTCTTCTGACGGAAATCATAATATATGTTTTGAAACGCCTGAAGAAATAAAAGGAAACGATACTCCTAAACTTGCTCTGACAGACAAAGCTGTTCAGATTGAGATTCCGGAGGAATATCAGACCGGCAGATATAAGATTGATTTTGATTTTCTTACCACAAATACCGCATCAGACGGACGTTCTTTCAGAATTTATCTGGATAATGACGTCCACCCATACAATGAGGAAACCGGACAGGCGACGGAAATGGGAAACGAAAACGCTTTTGTTCATATTACGGATTTAGTAAACAAGGTTTACGCTACAAAAACTTTGGCAGATATAGCCGCGGGTAAAGGCGTTTCGACCGCTAATATGGATTATTTGTTTGATGTTGAAAATAATGTATGGTATCATTATACAATTACAGGAACAAACGGTGAAGATGACTTAACCCTGACAGTTTATAAACACGGAACAGACGGACAATACTCGCCGGACAATCTTTCAGAGCCTGTATACAGCGGAGAATTGAGCGTCACTGACGAAAGAAGCAGCATACTCAGACAACTTAAATTTATGAGAACCGCCGCCGGTACTCTCTATTTTGACAATATAGCATTTGCCAATTTAGACGCTGATATACCTGACGAAACAACTTCAGAATCAACTTCAGAAACAACTTCAGAGACAACCTCCGAGGCAACCTCTGAAAACACAAACGACCGCGAACTCGGTGACGTTGATAAGGACGGCAGAATTACATCAAAAGACGCCGCCTCTGTTCTCGAATATGTACTTAAAAGTCTTTCTATACCCAATGAAATAGAGTATAAATTTATTGCCGATGTTGACGAGGATACAGAAATCACAGTCAATGATGCTGTGCAGATACTAAGAAAGGTTCTTGATTCTAATTATAAATATACAAGAGAGTAAATAGTCCTGTTATTTCTGTAAAAATCATAATTATAATAATTATGATAAGCGGATAATAAGCTTTTCTTACCTTGCCGGAGTTCGGTATTTCTTTTATAGCAATCCGCAAAATTTTCAGGGCAAACAATAAAATAATTGTGGAATATATCAGTTTTTTATGCTTTGTCGAGTATATTATTTCAGGAAATACCGACAAATTAAAAAATAAAAAATAATTTTTCAAAAAAATTGAAGTATTAATGTTATTTTACCTGAAAAATGACACTAAACGTAACTTTTAAGTCTGAAAAATTATTTTTATTATCCTTTTTGCGGTGTTTCCTTATTGTTTTGCTATAGTAAATATAAAGTTGTTTTTTAATCAGCGTTTTCTTATAGTTAATCAACTGGAAAAAAGAGGATATTTTTAAATTATGAAACAGTTTAATGATATCCTCTTTTTTATACCAATTCACAAAATTTTAAGAAAACACCGCACAAATGATACCAAAAATAATCTTTAAAATTTAGAATTTGAATGTTAATATCATTTTCAAAAATTATTTTTGTTTTTTGAATTGTGTGACGTTTCCTATAGACTAATTTACCCATGTATGATATAATTAAGAAAATATTGTATAAAAGATAATAAAAATAATTTTTTAACCTTGCGGTATTTTATTTATAGCAATTTGCGGAATTTTTATAGTATAGAACAATAAAATAATTCTTTAATATATCTGGTTTTATTAAAGTTTATACTGGATTCTTCGTTGTTTCGCTGTAAATAAATCAGCAGTAGAATTTTAAAAGAATATGAAAGGAAAAGTCGGATATTTTATTATATCTGTACGTCAAATAAAAAATATAGGAAACGATTTAATACGTTTACCATATCATTTCATTTGATAATTATTTTAATATGTCACATTTAAACTTTATAGCAACAACAACCTTTGGACTTGAAGCGACAGTAAAAAGAGAAATTCAAAAACTCGGTTTTGAGAATATATCAGTATCTGACGGAATGGTCTGTTTTACAGGTGATGAAACTTCAATTCCAAAGGCTAATATATACCTTAGAAGTTCAGATAGAATTCTGCTTATGATAGGGCAATTCAAAGCCTTTTCATTTAACGAACTTTTTGAAAAGACAAAAGCGCTGAATTGGGCAGACTGGATTCCGAAGGACGGAAATTTTATAATAACAGGCAAATCAATAAAATCCCAATTATACAGCGTTCCGGATTGTCAGTCGATAGTTGAAAAAGCGATAGTTGAGAGTTTAAAACAAAAATATAAAGTAAGCTGGTTTGAGAAAAGCGGTTCAATGTATAAAGTACAGGTTTCAATATTAAAAGATACCGTAACTCTTACAATAGATACTACAGGTTCGTCGCTTCATAAAAGGGGTTACCGTGATTCCGCGGTGATAGCGCCCCTTAAAGAAACTCTTGCGGCGGCGTTAATTGAATTAAGCTTTTGGAAAAAAGAGCGTATTTTTCTTGACCCAACCTGTGGCTCGGGTACAATTCCGATAGAGGCGGCAATGATTGCCAAAAATATCGCTCCGGGCATAGCGAGAAAATTTATATCTGAGGAATGGGAAAATATACCTGAACAATACTGGAAAGAGACAAGAAGTAAGGCTTACAGTGATATACTTGTTGATTTTACGCCCGAAATATATGGTTCCGATATAGATAAAAAAGCCATAGAAATAGCAAAGCATAACGCGGTAAACGCGGGTGTTGACGATTGCATACGTTTTGAGGTAAAACCCCTTAACGAAATAAAACTAAAAGGCAGCTACGGAGTATGTATATGCAATCCTCCCTATGCGGAAAGGATGGGCGTTTTAAAAGATGTTGAAGCTTTATACCGTGATATGGGAAAAATTTTTAGAAATAATAAAACATGGTCATTTTATACAATAACCTCTCATGAGGAATTTGAAAAGTTGTATGGAAAAAAAGCTGACAAAAAAAGAAAATTATTTAATGGTAACGTAAAAATAGATTATTATCAATATTATGGTATGAAACCTTTAAAAAATAATAATTACAGTCAATCAACTTAAAAAATTTACAAGTTCGTCAGCTAAAAATTCTGTAAACTTCTGTAATCATATAATGTAAATACCGCGTAATTTTTATACAGGTTTTCCTATAATTTTCATAATATTTTTTATTTTATATCATCACAAAGGAAGCGTAATAAATGAAATTAATAAACACCCACGGCGGCGATTTAGAATTAATTGGAAGAAAATATAATATTCCGAAAGAAGAACTTATAAATTTCGGCGGTAATATAAATCCTTTAGGTATTTCCGATAGTATAAAAAATATATTAACAGAAAATATTAATTGTATATGCCAATATCCTGACGTAAGCTATATTTCATTAAAAGAAAGTATAGCTAATTATACAAATGTCAATACAGATTATATAATTCCGGGAAACGGCGCCACAGAATTAATCAGCTTGTTTATAAAAACAATTTCACCGAAATCAGCGGTTATAATATCTCCGTCTTACTCGGAATATGAAAGGGAAATAAAATTAAATGAAGGAAAAACTGTTCTTTTTCCATTAAAAGAGAGTGATAATTTTAAATTCAATATAAGTGAATTTATTGATTTTATGCCTGAAAAAACAGAAATGATTGTTATGTGCAATCCAAATAACCCGACAGGCACGGCAGTAAATGTATACGATATGGAAACTCTTTTAAAATATTGCGCAGAAAAAAATATATATATTATGATTGATGAGACTTATATAGAATTCACTGACCCAACAGAAAGTTTTTCCGCGGCGTCTTTGATTCCGGAATATAAAAATTTATTTATTGTGAGAGGTACAGCTAAATTTTTTGCCGCTCCCGGACTTCGCTTAGGCTATGGACTTTGCTCAAATGAAAAAATACTAAAAGATATAAGTCTGAAAAAAGACCCGTGGTCAGTAAATATACTCGCTTCTATCGCGGGAGAGATTATGTTCTCCGATAAAACATATATTGAGAAAACAAAAAAACTTATTCACGAAGAAAGAGAGAAAATAACTTCAGAACTTAAAAAATGGAAAAATATAAAAGTGTTTGAAACCGAATCAAATTTTATATTAATAAAACTTTTAACCAAAAATATTACTTCAGCTATAGTTTTTGAAAATTTAATCACAAAAAAAATGATAATAAGAGACGCTTCAAATTTTGCTTTTCTGGGCAATGAATACTTAAGATTTTGTTTTCTTCTGCCTGAGCAAAACAGAACGCTTCTTGAAAATATGAAAGCAATTATAGAAAATTAATTTATGGAGGTAATCGGAATGGATAACCAATCAGAAAATCAAATTACACCTGAACAAGAAACAGACAGCACTCCTTTTACAATGAGGGAAGCGATAACAGAATCAAAAAGATGTCTTAATTGTAAAAAACCTATGTGTAAAACGGGTTGTCCCATAGAAAATGAAATACCGGATTTTATAAATCAGCTTTCAAAAGGAAATCTTGGAGAGGCCAGAGCAATTCTTGCGAAAAAAACCAACTTACCCGCCGTATGCGGAAGAGTTTGTCCTCATGAGAAACAATGTGAGGGACATTGTGTACTCGGCAAAAAAGGAAATCCCATAAGAATAGGAAAACTTGAGCAGTTTATCGCTGATTTTGACGCCGATATGAACCTTACAAGAGAAAATATTCCTCCGAAAACAAGAGGGAAGGTCGCTGTAATCGGTTCTGGGCCGGCCGGTCTTACAGTTGCCGGCGATTTGGCGCTTCAAGGTTTCAGCGTTGTGGTATATGAGTCGGAAAGTGAACCCGGAGGAATTTTACTTTATGGAATACCGCAGTTCAGACTTCCAAAAGATGTTGTCCGCCGTGAAACAAAAAGAATTGAAGAACTTGGAGTACATTTCATAAATAACTGTATAGTGGGAAATGATATTACAATAGACCAGATTTTTGAAAGAGGTTTCGACGCAATTTTTATAGGTACAGGGACGGCTCTCGCGAGAGAACTTAATATCCCCGGAAAAGAATTTGCGGGCGTAGTACAGTCTAATTATTTTCTCAGAATGGTCACAATGTATAACGACGGAAAAATAAATAAACAGGAAGTTTCCGTTACTGAAGGAGATAACGTTCTTGTAATCGGAGCCGGAAACGTTGCTATGGACGCTTCAAGAACAGCTTTAAGAATGGGAGCGAAAAATGTAACCGTTGTTTACAGAAGCACGCCTGACACAATAACCGCATCAAAAATAGAATACGACGGAGCGGTAACCGACGGCGTTAAATTTATGTGGGAAACAACTCCTATCGAATACATGGGAAGAGACGGAAAAATTATAGGATTAAAAGCAGACTGTGCGGGAAGCGAGATAATAATTCCGGCTGACAAAATATTGCTTGCCATAGGTTCAAAACCCGCGAGAAGAATTATCTCAACAACTAAAGGAATTGATGTAAACGAAGCGGGTTATGTTATAACAAAAGAAAGACCTTATGGAATGACAACATTAAAAGGAGTATTCGCGGGAGGAGATGTCGTTCATCAACCGGCAACCGTGGTACTCGCGATGAAAGAAGCTAAAAAAGTCGTGGCTGGAATATCCGCTTATGTAGACGCTAAAAAATTACTTGAAGAATAAAAAATATATCTCCCAAAGGGCAATTCCGAACGTGTTCTGAAACTGATAAATTCCGTTTTATTTTATGCACTTTCTGAATACAAAAATCCTCTTGACTAAAAAGTCAAGAGGATTTTTAATTTTTCACTTAAAAAGACAAAACTTCTAAATAAAACTTAAATGTTTGCCTTAGCCGTATCAACAAGTTTAGCGAAAGCCGGCGCGTCATTAACCGCCAATTCCGCAAGCATTTTTCTGTTAATATTAACGCCGGCGATTTTAAGACCGTTCATAAATTTGCTGTAAGATAAACCGTTAATTCTTGCGGCAGCATTAATTCTGACAATCCAGAGTTTTCTGTATTCTCTCTTGGTTTGTTTTCTTCCGGCAAAAGCGTGAGCCATTGCTCTCATTACAGATTGTTTAGCCACTCTATATTGTTTGCTTCTTGCTCCCCTGAAGCCTTTAGCCATTTTCAATACTTTTTTATGTTTTTTACGTGCGTTTAAAGCACCTTTAACTCTTGCCATTTTAAAGTCCTCCTTAATTAACTAAATGTATGGTAATACTCTCTTCATCTGTTTTAAATTTGTTGAATCTACGAGATCGGATTTTCTTAAATCCCTTTTTCTTTTAGGACTCTTTTTTGTTAAAATATGCTGTTTATTAGGTTTAGTTTTCTT
>CAYLJL010000025.1:7215-11712 GCA_964384005.1 uncultured Lachnospiraceae bacterium
AGATTAAATTTTAAGCCTTTGGCGCAAGAAACATCGCCATTGTACGAGCATCCATTTTAGGAGCTTTTTCTACTGAACCATATTCTGAAACCTTTTCCGCGAAATCATTCATCATATTAATCGCCGCGTCAGTCCTTGCGAGTTCACGCCCACGAAAACGAATACTTATTATTACTTTATTTCCATCTTTAAGAAACTCTATCGCTTTTTTGACTTTTACTTCAATATCATGTGTGTCAATATTGGGGGATAGACGCAATTCTTTAATTGAAATTGTCTTTTGTTTCTTTCTGGCTTCTTTTTCTTTTTTCGCAAGATCAAATTTGTATTTGCTGTAATCCATAATTTTGCAAACAGGCGGTTTTGCGCCGGGAGAAATTTTCACAAGGTCAAGACGTTGTTCGTCGGCTATTTTCTGAGCCTCTTTCGCGGAAATAATTCCTATTTGTTCTCCCTGATTGCCTATCAAGCGGATTTCTTTATCCCTAATTTGTTCATTAATCATTAACTCGGTAATTGCGAGCACCTCCTAAAAAATAAAAAAAGTGGCAAAAGCCACCTCATTCTCATAAATTGACACAATAACAGGATAAAACCTGCCATGAAACAAAATAAATGACCTCAAAGCGTACGCCGTAAGGTGAGAAATAAGCTTCTTCTTTCCAAAAAAGATGATACCATAATAAAAATATTTTGTCAATAGTTTTTTTACATTTTTTATCAATCTTGTAATTTCCATTTGCGAAGTAAGTGAGTTTCGGATTTTCTTTATTAAGCGTCCGTTTATTATCCGCCAAGTTTTCAAACCGCTTTAAAAATTAAGCTGTTCATATATTTTATCTTTTTCATAAAGTCGTTTTGTCAAAATTTCCTGTTCCATTCCGTAGTTAGCCATCATTTTTCCATCGCAGGTTATAAAATATTTAGCTCTTTTTAATACAACATTTAATTTTTTGAGATTATCAAAATTAAGTTTACCTATTCTTCTCGCTGAAATAATTTTATAAGCAGACTTAACCCCTATCCCCGGAATTCTTAAAAGCATTTCAATATCCGCCTTATTTATCTCAATAGGAAATAAATGAATATTTCTGATTGCCCATTGACACTTTGGGTCTAAACCTAAGTCAAGATTTTCCTTTTCGCCTAAAATTTCCTCCGCGTTAAAACCGTAATAGCGCAAAAGCCAATCCGCCTGATATAATCGATGTTCCCTGAGCATAGGTGGTTTAGTGACAGGCAAAAGTTTATTATTTTCCGTAACGGGAACATATGCCGAATAAAAAACTCTTTTAAGTTTAAATTTTTTATAAAGACCCTCTGCGAGATTAATAATTTTTTTATCGTTGTCCGGGGTAGCGCCGACTATCATTTGCGTACTTTGACCCGCGGGGGCGAATTTAGGCGCGCTTTTATAAACAACAATATCGTTTTTATTTTCCATAATAGAATTTCTCAAGGCCTTCATAGGTTTAAAAATAGCGTCCTTACTTTTGTCCGGGGCAAGAAGCTGAAGACTTTCGCTTGACGGAAGTTCAATATTAACGCTCATTCTGTCGGCGAGAAAACCTGTTCTTCTGATAAGTTCCTCGTCTGCCGAAGGAATTGCCTTAACGTGGATATACCCGTTAAATTTATATGTATTTCTCAGAATAAATAAAGTCCGGTATAACAATTCCATAGTATAATCGGGATTTTTAAAAACAGCGGAACTCAAAAACAATCCCTCTATATAGTTTCTTCTGTAAAAATTCATTGTAATCTCGGCAATTTCCTCCGGTGTAAACATAGCTCTTTCAACGTCGTTCGACCTTCTGTTGACGCAGTATTGACAATCATAGGAGCAAAAATTCGTGAATAAAATTTTTAAAAGAGAAACACATCTGCCGTCACTTGAAAAGCTATGGCAGATTCCGCATAAAGAAGTATTTCCGACAGAGCCTTTTTTTCCGTCTCTTTTAACACCGCTTGATGTACAAGCGACGTCATACTTTGCGGCAGCGGATAATATTTTAAGTTTATCATTAATTTCCATAAAACTCACCCCAAACAAAAATTCTATCTGCCTATATTATACAACACATTTTCGACAAATGCAAACCTTTGTTTGATTTTTTTATTATTTTCAATCAAATTTTCAAAAACCGAACAAATATATTATAAAACACAGAGTAAAAAAATAATAAAAATATAGTAAACCGGCGTAACGACTTTAGCGCCGCGCTGAAACGAAAATTATTTTGTCGTTCACTATAATTAAACTGTGCAATATCTATTTATAAAGCAAGCCTGTAAATATCGCAAATATCCTCAAAACCAAGCTTTTTGAAATTACCCGTTTTACCTCTTCCGACAAGACATTTCTCCGCCATTTCTTTAAAATCAGAATCATCAATCTGAACCTCTGATAATCTTATAGGAAGACCAAGCAATTTATACCAGTTTTCAAGGCGTTTAATCATTTCCTCAACGGTTCGTTCTTTCTCACGATAGGCAAAGTCAATATCAAAAACACGGTGAGCGAACTGAATAAACTTATCAATATTTTCTTTATAGACATATTTCATCCACGCCGGAGTAATAATTGAAAGCCCCGCGCCGTGAGTAAGGTTATATAAAGCGCTAAGTTCGTGTTCTATATGATGTGACGCCCAATCGCCGATTCTGCCTGTATTTAAAAGCCCATTATGCGCGAGAGTTCCAACCCACATAATTTCAGCCATTATATCATAATTATACTGTTCGGAAACGGCAGCAGGAGCGTTCAGAATAACTGTTCTCATAGACGCCTCAATAAGCCTGTCAGTAAAATCAACGCAGTCAACCTGTGTAAAATACCTCTCCATAAGATGAGACAAAATATCAGAGCAGCCGCAGGCAATCTGATACTTAGGCAAAGTGGAAGTCAGTTCTGGATTTAATATAGCAAATTTAGGAATATATTCTGTAGATTTAATACTTCTCTTAAATAAATTTTCCTCGTTTGTAATAACGCTGCTTGTAGAGCTTTCCGAGCCTGTAGCCGGAATTGTCAAAATCACACCTAAAGGTAACGCCGACTTAATTTTTCTGCTTTGGTCCATAAAATAATCCCAGATATCGCCTTCACTCTCAGCGCCTACCGCAATCGCTTTGGCTGAATCAATAACGCTTCCGCCTCCAACCGCGAGAATAAAATCTATTTTTTCTGTTTTACATATTTGAATACCCTTTCTGACAAGGGAAAGTACAGGATTAGGACATACTCCGCCAAGCTCAGTAATTTCAATATCATATTCTTTAAGAGCTTTAATCACCCTATCATAAAGACCGCTTTTTTTTATTGAACCTCCGCCATAATGCAAAAGAACTTTTTTTCCATATTCGGCAGTATATTTACCAACGTTTTCTTCTTCTCCCCTGCCAAAAATTATTCTTGCGGGATTATAGAACTGAAAATTTAACATACTATCCCTCCAAAATATAAATTCCACTAAAATAATAACTATAGCGAAACAATAAAAGAATAAACAGATAAACTCCGATAAAACCTGATATATTAAGGAATTCAGGCTGTCGAAAAAGTTAAAATTATAAAAAAATATAAATTTTTTTCAGTTTATTTCATAAAACTTTAAAGATTGTAGATAGAAAAACGACGTAAAGTCTGTATTTCAACCCTTTGCGCCGTTTTTTGATTATAGCAATCCGCAAACTTCTGAAAACCCCGCATAAAAGGTAATAAAAATAATTCCCTGATATGTCACGTTTTACTAAAATTTGCCTGCTCATTATTTATTGTTCACAATAATTAAATATCAAATTCAACTTTACCGTCTTCAATATGATAAATTGCTCCGATAACCTTTAACCCATCTTCAGCTTCAACAAGGTGTTTCATGCCGTCTTTAACAGCTTCAACACTTTGGTGAATATTAAGACAACACGCCTTGATATCATCTTTCTCAGAACCTATCGCGCGTTTTATCTCATCTGTAATAGACTTTACATAACCCTCCGGCTCATCGCTTATTGCCGCGCCGACAGCGCCGCAGTGACTGTGTCCAAGTACAACAACAAGCTTACAGCCTAAATGCTCCGCCGCGTATTCCACACTTCCAAGCTGATGTTTGTCAATAACGTTGCCTGCCACACGAATTACAAATAAATCGCCTATACCTGCCGAAAAAATACTTTCCGGAATTGCTCTTGAATCCGAACAGCCTATTATAATAGCATAAGGTTGCTGTCCGTTTTTATATGTCTGAGAGCGTTTTTCAAGAGATATATCTCCTGTTCCGGTTTTAGAATTAAGATATTTTTCATTTCCCGCTTTAAGTCTTTCTATAGCTTCCGAAGCGGAAATATTTTTAATATGTGCCATAAACTACACTCCCTTTCTAAACTTTATTTTACATTTAAATAATAGTCTTGTCAAGAAAAATATTATTTCTATCACGCAAATCAATTTTTGAAATTTTTAGTTTTTTTTGGAACCTTTTTCTATCGCAAAAAGGC
>CAYLJL010000026.1:0-11648 GCA_964384005.1 uncultured Lachnospiraceae bacterium
TTTTAAAAAGCCCAACGCAGTTAAAAAAGGCATTCCGCCGCCTGAGGAAAATTTTTTCCTCCCCCCTATTTACATTCCCCTCCCCCCATGCTATAATACAACTGTACTACAACAAATAATACAGTTACTACACCAATCCAAAAACAAAAAAACACCCGCAGATCAACAATAAAACAGGAGGGCACATGTTACTGACAATAAACCTGAGAGATAAGCGTCCTATCTACAAGCAAATAGTGGGCGGAATAAAAGACATGGTCTTATCTGGCGAACTCCGGCCCGACGAGCAGATTCCGTCGGTGAGACAGCTGGCTACCGACATGAATATCAACCCCAACACCATTGCGAAAGCGTACGCGGAGCTGGAGCGTTCGGATATTCTGTACAGCGCGGCGGGCAGAGGCTTTTTTGTAAATCCCGACTTAGCGGAGGCATACCGCGCCAAAGAGGAAGAGGTAAAAAAGACGCTTATCCTGTGTGTGGAAAGCGCGAAAAAGTGCGGTATCAAAAAAGAGCGTATAGTTGAGATAATCGAGGAAATATACGGCAGAGATAACTCCCAGGAGAAAAGCGAGCCGTAACAGCGTTGTATATACGTCTTTATCAAGACAAAACCTGATGAGAAAGGAAAAACATATGCCCGAAAAAAACGAGCTTAACACACCCTATGCCGAATCAAAACTTCTGTCTCTTTGGGTGGAATGTGCAAAGGAATGCGGGATCGAAAAAAAGCGTCTTTTGGAAATAATCGACAGCGTTTACGGCGATACCCGAAACCCGGAGCTTTGCCGATCTATAACGAAAAAAATCTAATTCAAAGAAAGGAATCACCCGATATGATTGAAATAAACCAAGTAAGCAAGCTTTACAGCGAATCCAAGGTCTTATCTCTGGATAACGTTACCCTGAATATTCCCGAAGGCAGTATTGTCGGACTTATCGGCGTCAACGGCGCGGGAAAATCCACCCTGCTCAGAATAGCCGCAGGGATTTACAGACAGGACAAGGGAACTGTGCTGATCGACGGCGAACCTGTATACGAAAACAACGACGCCAAAAACAAGATAGCCTACATCAGCGACGAACAGTTTTACCGCCGCGGCACGACCATGAAAAAAATGGCAAATGTTCACGCTTCCCTAAGAGACAATTTTTCAATTAAAAAATTCTGCTCCCTGGCGGAGGAATTCGGACTGGATATAAACCGAAGCCTTTCGGGCTTTTCAAAGGGCATGAGAAGACAAAACGATATTATAACCGCCCTGTCCTGCGAATCCAAATATATACTCTGCGACGAGACCTTTGACGGTCTTGACCCCATTACAAGAGAAAAAACAAAAAGCATATTTATAAAAAACGTAGCGGACAGCGGCGCGACGATCCTGCTGTCCTCCCACAATTTGCAGGAGCTGGAGGACATCTGCGACAGAATAGTGCTGCTGGACAAAGGAAAGCTTGTGTTAAGCGCAGACCTTGACGACCTTAAGGATACGGTCAATAAATATCAGCTTATGTTTGAAAACAACAGATTCGGATTTGATATGCTTGAGCCCTTAGCGCCCTTTGCTCTTGCTCAAAGCGGACAGATCGTAAGCTTTATCGCGGCGGGAGAGGAAAAAGAAATAGAAAAAAGAGCAAGAGCAATCGCCGAGGAAAACGGAAACGGACTTGTTTATATAGAAGCCCTGCCCTTAAGCCTTGACGAAATATTTGCCTATAAGCTGAAAACCGCGGGCTTGTCGGAGCTGTCGGTGCTGACGGAAACAAAGAAAAAAACGGAAGCGGCGGAAAAGACCGAAAAGACCCAACAATCGGAGCTTTACGAAAATGCGGGAGACGGGGAAGATGAATGAATACATGAAAAAAACCCTTAAGGTAACACTGTATGGACTTAAAAGCAACTGGGTGTTTATCGCCCTTCTGTTTCCTTTGTGCCTTGGCATTGTCGCGGCATGGAAAGCCATGACCGGAGAATACAGCAGCGGCAGCAGGCTGATAGTTGCCGTTATCATGGGCATTGTACTGCCCTTAGAAATGTTCGGTTACGTTTATAAGCGTACCGAATGTGATTTTTACAGTTCTATGCCGATCAAAAGAAGTCAGTACTTTTTTGGCTATCTGATAACCTGCTTTATATCCTTTTTGATCGCTTACATTCCCTTAAACGCGGTATTTGCCATTTATCCCGAGCCCTTCGGCGAAAATTTCCTTCAAGGGCTGGGAGTGTTCTTCGTGACGTTTTCCGTAACGCTTCTGGCGGTAATGCTTTCGGGCTCGCTGCTCAGCTCCTTTGTAACATTGTTTATACTGAATTTTGCGGTTTTTGAAATTTTTTATCTGATAATTCTCCTGTGCCAAGTAGATGAAAGCCTTTATATAAGCAGATTCGGAAATGTGGTCGACTTATTTTCGCCCTTTTTAGTAATAGATAATATAAATGTATTTCCTGCGCTGCTTAAGGGTGCTGCTGAGCTGGTCATCGCTTTCTTTCTGCACCGTTACCGCAAAAACGAATGCACCGCCGCCGTTGCCTTTCCCAAAACAAGGTATATCATACAGTATATGACAATATTTATGGTGGCTTTGTGGGTAAGCACCCGCGATACGTTAAGCTATATCTATCTCATGGGCTATACCGGAGAAGGAAGGACATTAAGCCGTTTTATACGTCAGACCTTTGAATCCCCCTGCTTTTTCCCTTATTCTTTTATAGCGATATTCATCACCTTTGTTATAACAAATATGATTTTTGAAAATACCCCCAGAGGTGTATTTAAGAAGATCCGCCATCTCTTTATCTTTACCTTTGGCTACTCAGTGTTTTATCTGCTGATAGTGGGAGGACTGCTTTTCACAAGCATGCCCTATACCTTTGTACCCTTTAACAGCGATCTGGTGTTGGTGTCGGTATACAAATACGAGGAAAAGGGAAGAGTTCTGAGAGAAACGGAGGAAGACGAATATTACTATAACGGAAGCTATTTTAAAGAACCCCCCGAAGCTGTAAGCGCTGACCGTTCGGAAAACAATGGAACCGCCGAATCCTCCGACAGCTATTTTATGAACAAGACAAACGATCGGGAAGAACAGGGCAAATGGTACGTATACTATGACCGGGAGAAATACCTTTATTATTTCAAACAAACCGACACCACCGTTTACGCCGTTACCGACAAGAAATATATAAATCAATTAAGCAAAAGAGTAAGAAAAACGGATATCCGGCACACTCTCGTTTTAGGACACAACGAAATTCTAACCGACAGCATATACTCGGCTGATGACATGTCCGATGACTGGATGAACGATCTTATTAAAAACGGCGACGTCTATGTATGCAGAGTACAGTTTTTCGACCTTAACGGCAAACAGCTTGACGAATATATTTCACTTATGGAGCAGGACGTTAACAACATCGGCTGCTTTGAACCGAAGGACAAATATTCAATATCTACCTATATAGAGGGCGAGGAAACCTTTGAGGAATTTAAGTCGCACACATCTTACAGCGTTGTAAATCCCGAAATAAAATCCGAACAAGTGCGGTTGTATTTTGACTTTTAAAAACCGAGAAAGGAGTGACAATAAAATGAATGATTACATGAAAAAGGTTCTTAAGGTAAGTCTGTACGGACTTAAAAGCAACAAAATCTTTATTGCCCTTATGTTTCTTTTAAGCCTGTGCCTTGCCTTAATATGGGACGATATGTTCAGAGGAAACGACTATACGCAGGTAATTACCGCCGCAATGGGCGTTTTTCTGCCCATAATAATGTTCGGCTACGTTCAGAAGCATGCCGAGTGTGATTTTTACAACTCCATGCCGATCAAAAGAAGCCAGTACTTTTTTGGCTATCTGATCACCTGCTTTATATCCTTTTTAATTGTTTACTTACCCGCAGGCCTGATTTTTGCCCCCTACGCCAACCCTTACGGCAGTAATTTCTTTTTTAGCGGACTTGCGGTGTTCTTTGTGATATTTGCGGTAACTGTTTTGGCTGTAATGCTTTCGGGCTCGCTTTGCACCACCTTGGTGACCTTGCTGATCCTTAATCTGATCGTTGTTGAAATTTTTTCCCTGATATTTCAGGTAACGGGTGTGGATTCAAGAGTTTATCTTGATGTTTTTCAAACTTCCATTTATATGTTTACCCCGTTCAGCATAATAGATATATGTTATAAGGACAATCCGAATCTTCTCACTGTATTCCTTACGCTGCTTATGGCGGTTGTAAATCTGGTCATCGCTTTCTTTCTGCACCGTTACCGCAGCAGCGAAAACACGGTCGCCCTCGCCTTTCCCAAAACAAGATATATCATACAGTATATAGCGATGTTTATGGCGGCTTTGCTTGTAAGCTCCGGGACAACGTTATATTCTACCAACGGCGGCGAAAGAACCTTTAATTTATTTGTTGACGGAGCGCTCTCCTCTTTGGAATTTATCCCCTACTCCTTTATTGCGGTATTTTTTACCTTTATCTTAACGAATATGATATTTGAAAACGACCCGAGAGGCGCTTTTAAAAAGATAAGACATTTCTTTATCTTCTCGTTGGGTTACGCGTTGTTTTTCATATTCTTTATAGGCGGCGTGCTTTATACCAATCTGCCCTATACCTTTGTACCCTTTGACAGCAATTTGGTTCTGGTATCGGTATACAGGTATGAGGAAGCCGGAAAAATAAAGATACCGGATTATGACGAACAGAATGAATATTACTATGATGACGATTATTTAGCCACGACGGTAATCGCAAGAATCAACGGCACAGACGAAAACGGCATACCCACTACCTCGGAATATCCCGAACCAACCGCTGCCGAAGATACAATAACAGACCGCGGTCGTTCCGATATAGCGCTTATCACGGAACCTCCCTTGAACTACCCGGAAGATTTCGAGAGCTACCCGGAGGATTTCGATGTATCGGAAATCGAATCCCTGCCCTACGGTCAATGGTACTCCTATGATCAAGACGGATATACTCACTATATGGTACAAAGCGAGGACTTCACCGTTTACGCAATTACAGACAAGGAATATATAAATTACCTGTGTGACAGGGTAAAGAAAACACATAACAACCGGTTTTTTATTTTCGGATATAAAGACATTATAGCCGACTGCAAGCCGTGGAATACAGGTCTTAATTGGGATAAATATATTGCGAATGACTCATATATGTGCAATATACTGTTTTTTGGCTTAAACGACGGACAATACGAAGATTATATCTCCCTTATGGAGCAGGACAGCGGCAACATAGGCTATTTTGTAAGCCAATACGACTTGGAACCTGCCTACAGCATATATTCAATATCTACCTATATTGACAGCGAGGATGCTTACGAAGAGTTTAAGTCTCACGCCGCTTACAGCGAGGTCAATGTCGCAGACCGCGAAACCTATCTTTATTCCTATTTTCATTCCAATTTTTATTCCTATCGATAATATCCGGTTTTTAATCAACAACAGCCATTATTAAACAAGCTTCTTTTTCTCAATATGCAAAATCACCGCGGACGTTTTTAAAGGCGTCCGCGGTGATTTTTATACTAATATCCATTTAAAAACAATATAAAATCAAAGTTTAAATGGATATTAGTATTAGTAGCTTTAATACTATCTGCTCATAATTCGTTTAGAAATAAATGAGTACAAAAAATAATCGCCTTCACCTCTCACAGTTGGCGATTATTTTTTAATCACAATTAGGGAGTTAACCGTCTATCGGTTTCCTCGCTTTTTATTATACACAACTTTTTTTAATTTGTCAATACAATAATCAAAATTACACATTTCCAACAGGCAAAGTGATCTCGGTAGCAAAAACCCCTTCCTCATTCTGCCTGTTAACAAACCCGCCGTATTTTTTAGCCACTCTGTCTATACGGAACAAGCCGTAGCCGTGCTCACCCTCTTTTGTGGACAAATAATAACCTTTTTCCTTGCGCACACCGCCCGCGGAGTTTTGCACCGATAAATACAGCTGTCCTTTAAGCTTGCCTATATAAACGCGTATAAACCTTTCCTCCTCCGGCAGCTTTGAACAGGCTTCCACGGCATTGTCAAGCATATTGCCGAGTACCGAGCATAATTCCACATCGCTTAAAAGCAAGTTTTCGGGAATATTCGCCTTAACGTTTATTTTAACGTTCATTTTCTCCGCTACGCTGAGCTTGCTGTTCAATATGGCGTCCGCCATAACGTTGCCCGTTTTTATCACCGTGTCTACCGTATCCAAGTCCTCGGCGAGCTGATCCAGATAGGCTTCAAGCTCCCCGTAATTTTCGTTTGCAAGCTGTATTTTCATGTTGTTGATGTGGTTTCGGTAATCGTGCCGCCAGCCGCGCACCTGCCGGTACATGTTTTGTATCTCGCGTACCTGTTTTTCGATAAGCTCGCTTTGAAAACGTTCTATGCGCTTATCTATCATGTTGTAAAGGAATTTGCGCAGGAGGAAAAATCCGATTACGCATAAAACGCAAAATAAGCTTATTGAAAAAATTATAATTATTGTTGTCATAATATCACCATTATAATTTATCCTTTAACATAAAAATCAATAAACCGCCCGTTTACCTCTTTATACATTCTCCTCGAAACAGGTATTTTCTCCCCGTTATCCAAAGTAATTTCCTCTTTGGCTATTGATCTTATAAATCTTAAATTCACCGCAAAGGAACGGTGACAAAGCGTAAAACTTTCCGTAAGTGTTTTATTTAATTCCCCCAAGCCCTTATCACAAAGCAGTGTTTTTCCGTCGGCAAGATGTACGCCGCTTTTCTTCCCAACCGCTTCGATATAAGCTATTTCATCAGCGGAAACGTGCAGACTTTTATCCCCGCATTGCAGTAGTATTTCGTCTTTTTTTGAGGTATGGCGTTTAATATACCTGTCCAGAACGTTAAACAGCTTTTCTTTGTTTACGGGCTTTAAAAGATAGTGCAGAGCCTCCACCTCGTAGCCCTCGCTCATGTAATCGGCGTAGCCTGTTATAAAAACAATAGGAAGCTTGTCCCCCTCGCTCCGCAGCTTTTTCGCAAGCTCCATTCCGTTTATTTCTTTCATTTCAATATCAAGCAGCAGAATATCGCAGGGCTTGTCGGGGTAGGAAAACAGGAAGCTTTCCGCGCTTATATATTCGTCTATGGTCAAAGCAAATGGCTTATTTTCCGACCATTCGTCAAGGAGACGCCTTAATTCGGTTATCTGGGCTTGGTTGTCGTCGCAGATCGTGATTGTTAAGGGCATGTGTTCTCTCCCTTCGTTGATTGATAATTGTCTATTATCGTATTGACAAATTTGAAAAAGTTGTGTATAATAAAAGCAAGGAAACCGATAGACGGTTAACTCCCGGATTTGATTAAAAAATAATCGCCACCGTTGGAAGCGTTGAGGCGATTATTTTTTTATGCCCGTTATTTTTTCCTTTTGGAACTGTGGGCAGACAGTATTAAAGAAGCTATACAACAAACCAATGTTAAAATCTGAATTAAATCAGACATGGTTATGTAATAATTCATATACCGTCACCCCCTTTTTTAAACGGCGTGATATTTGCGGTGCCGTCGGGAGTATTATTTAACCGCCTATCGTCTTTTTTGGTTTCCTCATGTTAATTATACAATATATTTAAATAATTGTCAAATATCGATTTATTTATTCCTATCCCTTTCTTTAACCGCCAACCTATCGCACCTCTCATTCTCCTCATGTCCCGCGTGTCCCTTTATCCAGTTGAATTTGACATTGTGTATCTCCAACAGGTCAAGCAGTCTTTCCCAAAGGTCGCTGTTCAAGGCAGGCTTTTTGTCGCTTTTTATCCAGCCGTTTTTTCTCCAGCTTTTCGCCCAGCCCTTTTCTATACCGTCCACCACATATTTGGAATCGGTCTGCAAAATAACGTCGCAGGGGAATTTTAAGGCTTCAAGTCCTTTTATTACTCCCGTCAATTCCATTCGGTTGTTGGTGGTATGAGCTTCTCCGCCCGACAGCTCCTTTTCCTTGCCCTCACACCTCAAAATAACTCCGTAGCCGCCGGGCCCCGGGTTTCCCGAACACGCGCCGTCGGAAAAAATATAAACCTGTCTTCTTTCTGTGCCGGTCATTTTAGAATTGCTCCTTTCTTTGAACCTGTCTTCACAAGCTTGCGTACACGCATCTTGTGAAGACAGGTTCTTTATTTCCCCAAAATATTAAGAATTTTTTTCTTGATCGATCTGAAAGGCTTTCTTATCTGTCTGAAAATTTTCAAAATAAAATCCAGCAGTCTGTCCGTGACCTTGCTTATGATCAGACTTGTTTCAATACCTATCGCCGCCGTCAGAACCATAATACCGAATCCGGACAAATCAAGAGGATATAAACCGAACATATTTGGCATGATCAGAGCCGCTCCCGCGAAAGCCGCCATAAGCGCGGACAGCATGCCTATTTTCCACGGCCTTACCGGATTTAATACCCGTATTACCGTAAAGAAGCTTATGATACCCACAGCGTAGGTCGTGACCGTTGACATTGCCTCGGTGGTCAAGCCGAAAAATTCGCAGACCGTCACCGAAATAATAACGCTTACCGCGGTGGCAATGCCCTGAGGCATGGAGGTGCGGAGTATGTTTCTGATAAAACCGCCCTTGATAATATCGGTGTTGGACTGTAACGCAAGCAAAAAGCTTGGTGTGCCTATGGACAGGGTGCTTATCAAGGTAAGCTGTATGGGCTGAAACGGGTACGGTATAGGCAGAAACATGAAAATAAACGCCAAAATAAAGGAGTAAACAGTCTTTGTCAAAAACAAAGTCCCGCTTCTTTGCAGGTTGTTTACCGAACGTCTGCCCTCCGCAACCACCAATGGCATTGAAGCAAAATTGCTGTCTAAAAGAACAAGATTGGACACGCTTCTTGCCGCATCGCTGCCCGACTGCATGGCAATGGAACAGTCCGCTTCCTTAAGCGCAAGCACATCGTTTACACCGTCTCCCGTCATTCCCACCGTTTTCCCCTGCGACTTCAAGGCTTTCACCAAAAGCAGCTTTTGATCGGGTGAAACTCTTCCGAAAACAGTGTATTTTTTTGCCGCTTCGGGAATATCCTCGTCGGATAGGGTGGAAACGTCAACTGTTGCTTCCGCGTTTTTTACTCCCGCCTTGTGGGCGATCTTTGAAACGGTAACGGGGTTGTCTCCCGAAATTATTTTTATTTCAACGCCCTGCTTGTCAAAAAATTCAAGCGTAGAGGGAGCTTCCTTTCTTATAATATCTCCGATAAAAATCAGTGCCGCCGCCTTAAGACCCTGCGGCAGAGCCGCTTCCACTAAACCATTTTGAGAATAAGCCGCGATAAGCACGCGCAAGCCCTCCTGCTGCGCTTTTTCGCATATTTCTCTTACGGTTTCGTAATCCTCTTTTAACACAAATTCGGGCGCGCCGAAAACAAAGCTTCCCTTTTCAAATTCCGCACCGCTCCACTTTCTGGCGGAGGAAAAAGGGATCGTCTTTTTAAGTGGTAATTTTGCTTCGGGTGTGCTTAAGCCGTTTCCCCACTTTGCTTTTACCGCGTTAAAAGTGGGGTTGTCGTCGTTCATTACCGATACGAAGGCGGTCAGCGCGCTGTCCAAGGGGAAATCCTTTTCAAGAAGCTCCGTTCCCTCTACCTGCATTATCCCCTCGGTAATCGTACCCGTTTTGTCAAGGCAAAGGGTATCTACTCTTGCCAAGGTTTCTATACAGTACATATCCTGCGCCAAGGTCTTATGAGAGGCAAGCCTTACTGTTGCCACCGCCATTACAACGCTGGTCAGAAGATACAAGCCCTCCGGTATCATGCCTATAAGCGCGGCCGCGGTGCTTACTATCGCTCTGTCGGTGGGCTGCTCGGAAATTACTATGGAGTTTACAAACAGACCGATCGCAATAGGGATTATACATACCGCTATAACCTTTATAATAGTGTCTAAGGCTTTCAGCATAACGCTGTTGTTTTTCTTTAGGTACTTTGCTCCCGCGGTGATCTTTGAAGCAAAGTTATCGGCTCCTACCCGGTGTACCCTTGCTTTAACGCTTCCGCTTACTATAAAGCTGCCCGACATCATTTCGTCGCCTGTTTTTTTAAGCACAGGATCGCTTTCTCCCGTTATCAGACTTTCGTTTACCTCACATTCTCCCTCGGTGACGATACAATCGGAGCATATCTGCCGCCCCGCGCTCAGCAGCATAAGATCGTCTATAACGATCTCGGCGGTATTTATTTCCTTTTCCGTTCCGCCCCGCAAAACCACCGCTTTGGGCGCCGACACAAGACTAAGCTTGTCCACCACCCTTTTGGCTCTTATTTCCTGAAAAATACCTATAAGGATATTGAAAAAAATTACTCCCAAAAAAAGACAATTCTTGTAAGAGCCTGTCAAAAATACAAGAAAACCTAAGATAATATTTATCAGGTTAAAAAAGGTGAAAATATTTTCGGTCACTATCTGTTTAATGCTTTTGGTGTGGCTTTCCTGCTCGCCGTTTATCCTGCCGTTTTTTATTCTTTCGGATATTTCGGCGTCGGTCAGACCTTTTTTTAGGTACTCGCTGTTTTCCAAAAAATTCATCTCCTTTATGCCTTTTGCCTTATCTGTATATCTTATCACATAAAAGTAAAGAAAGCGGTAAAGAAAAATAAATACTGTTAAATTTTTTTGTACTTCTTTATACCGTGCTGTTTCTTAATTTTACCATAACGAAGTGAAAATATCAACCGATTTTATCCTAAAAAGTGCCTCGGCGTATTGACAAATTATGCGGAATTGTGTATAATAAAAGCAAGGAAACCGATAGACGGTTAACTCCCTGGTTTTTGATTAAAAAATAATCGCCAACTGTGGAAGGTTGAGGCGATTATTTTTTATACCCATTACTTTTTCCTTTTGGAATTATGGGCAGACAGTATTAAAGAAGTTATACTGCATATTAAAGTCATAATTTGAATCAAATCAGACATGGTTATGTAGTAATTCATACCGTCACCCCCTTTTTAAACGGCGGGATTTTTGCCATGCCGTCGGGAGTATTATTTAACCGCCTATCGTCATAGGTTTCCTCAACTTAATTATATATTATAATTAACTATTTGTCAATAATTGTCAATTTATTCTTAAAAAAGCTATACAACAAATCAATACTATAAACCATTCATTCCATATTTCGACCGTTCGTTCCAAAATCAACACGAACGGTTTTTTTATGTTATAATAATATTGAAACATAACCACCGCATTTTTCGTCAAGAAAAAGTTTTTCTACGCTGTTATAATTTGATTAAGGTAAAGGAAATAAAGCGAAAAGCTTCCCAAAAAGAAAGGAGAATGTAAAAATGCCAAAACGCGGCGCAGACGGCATGCTGCTGGACAAAAATAACAACAAATGCAAGTACTCTCTCCCAAGCAACCTGAAATATCTTACCAAATTTATAAACGAATTCGACAGATCATATTTACCGCTTCTGTTTATAATGACATTTACATCGGCTGCCGCTGAACCCTTGTGGTCATTCTTTAACCGTGATATGGTAAACTTTGTCTTAGGCGGAGGACAAAGTGCCGAGCTGCTTATATCTATGGTGATAATGCTGCTTGTAATAATGTGCGTCTACACTTTTC
>CAYLJL010000027.1:0-11635 GCA_964384005.1 uncultured Lachnospiraceae bacterium
ATGACTTCTACGGAAATGACAACGTCATTTCCTGAAGTCAAATTTTCTCCTCAGACGGGCAAAGCCCATCTTGCGGATTAAAGTCTGCGACGCTTTTTGAATTTTTATTTTTCAAAAAATTCATATTTTTTTATAATTTTAACTTTTTCAACAGGCTGAAGTAAACAAAATAAATTCGTTTACTATATTTGATTATAAAACCGTTTTCAGTCCGTTCTGACATACAAATCCTTATAATACATTATACTTTATCACATTTAAAGAAATAATTCAATAAATTTTAGATATATAAAGAAAAAATGTAAAATTATTTCGTCAATATCCCTATAAAATAAAAAAGTTTTTGTAAACTATGCTAAAATAAAAAATTTTGCTTTTCAAAACTTATTTGTAATGATATAATATAATTATCTTTATATATGGAATTATGAGTAATTTATATTATAGTGAACAGAAAAATAACTTGTCGTTTACTCTAATATGAGCGCGCGCAAAATGATTTTTGAATTAATCGGCGTTAAGCCGCTTATAACAATATTAAGGAAATACTGTAATTTATAAATTTTTTTAATATTATTAAAATCAGTGATTCCTTAACCGTGAAACGACGCAAATATGCGGATTTTCTGTTTACGGCGGCTGTACATATTTTTGACTTGTTAGGAGGAAATGAAATGGAAGATGTGAAAAAAAATGAAATTCTTTTGGAAAGCGGTACAAATGAGCTTGAGGTTATGGAGTTTACCATAGGCGACCGCTATTTTGGCATAAATGTAGCCAAAGTTGTTGAAATAATGCAGTATGGCGCGGTTACTCCGATGCCTAATTCAAATCCCTTTGTCGAGGGTATTTTTAAACCGCGCGACAATATTATGACAGTTGTAAATCTTCCTGCTTATATGGGACTTTCACCTGCTGAAAATGAATCAAGGAGCATTTTTATAATTACTAATTTCAATAAAACAAATACCGCTTTTCATGTTCACAGCGTCGAGGGTATTCATCGTATATCATGGACCAATATCGAAAAACCCGACTCTACTATTTACGGCGGCGAGGAAAGTCTTGCTACAGGTATTGCCCGTTTTGACAACAGACTTATTACTATTCTTGATTTTGAGAAAATTCTCGCGGATATCGCTCCTGATAAAGGTATCCAGATTCAGGAGATTTACAGCCTCGGCGAAAGAGAAACCTCTACGAAGCCTATTCTGCTCGCTGAAGATTCTCCTTTGCTTGAAAGAATGATTATTGAATCTCTGGAAAAATCAGGATATACAAACCTTGTACCCTGCACGAACGGTCAAGAGGCATGGGATGCTCTCCTTAAATTCAAAGAAATCGGAGACGATATCAGGAATCATGTATGCTGTGTTGTAACCGATATCGAAATGCCTCAGATGGATGGGCACAGGCTTCTTAAACTTATAAGAGACGACGAGTATTTAAATGAACTGCCTGTTATAATATTCTCATCTCTTATTAACGAGGAAATGAGAATAAAAGGTGATTCTCTGGGCGCTACCGCTCAGCTTACAAAGCCTGAAATCGCTAACCTGGTCAATCTGATTGATAAATATATTTTATAGTGAACGCAATAAACGTTTATTTGCCTGAACTTTTATGTATATGACGTATAAATTTTATATAACTGCGCAAATTAACAGACGTAAGGAAATTTTATGGCCGTGAGGCGGGACTCCGCTTTACGGCGCGATTATCAAAAAACAGTAAAAAACAGGTGATTTAATTGGATTCAAGAAACGAACAGTTGGCTAAAAATCTTGTCGGCTATTCCTGTCATGTTAAAAAAGGGGAAAAAGTGCTTATTTCCTCAAACGGACTTACAGCTATGCCCCTTGTAAAAGCTCTTATTAAAGAGATTTATAAAGTCGGCGCTGTCCCTTATGTGGATATCCGTTCAAACTCTATTGAGAGAGAGCTTCTTATGGGGGCAAGCAGGGAACAGTATGAACTTCTGGCAAAGGTTGACGCCATGAAAATGGAACAAATGGACGCTTATATCGGTATCGGCGCAAATTCCAATACAGCCGAGCTTGCCGACGTTCCTCCCGAAAATATGGATATGTATGAAAAGGTTTATTCCAAAACGGTGCATCACGATATACGCCTGCACAAGAAGTGGGTTGTGCTGAGATACCCTAACGACAGTCTCGCTCAATCCGCGGGCACGAGTCTGGAGGCCTTTGAAGATTTTTATTACAAGGTTTGCAACCTTGATTATAAAAAAATGAGCGACGCTATGGATTCCCTTGTAGAATTGATGAACAAAACCGATAAAGTTCATATAGTGGGTAACGGAACCGACGTCACTTTTTCAATTAAAGATATTCCGGCCATTAAATGCGCCGGAGAAATGAATATCCCTGACGGAGAGGTTTATACCGCTCCTGTCAAGAACAGTGTGAACGGTGTTATCGCATATAATACTCCTACCGAGTATCAGGGCATAAGCTATGACAATGTTAAACTTACCTTTAAGGACGGAAAAATTGTTGAGATTTCGGCAAGCGATACCGAAAGAGCTACAAAGGTTTTTGATACCGATGAGGGAGCGAGATATGTCGGAGAATTTGCCATAGGCGTAAACCCATATATAACTAAGCCTATGAAAAATATCCTTTTTGATGAGAAAATCAGAGGAAGTATACACTTTACGCCGGGCAACGCCTATGAGGACGCCGACAACGGCAACAGAAGCGCTGTCCACTGGGATTTAGTCCTTATTCAGACAAAAGAATATGGCGGCGGGGAGATATATTTTGACGATAAACTTATAAGAAAAGACGGAATTTTTGTTATTCCTGAACTGGAATGTTTAAATCCTGAAAATCTGGAGTAATAGGAAACGTATTAATTTAATGAGTTTATTGTAATATTTTTTTAAAACTTCTGTTTGGAACGACGAAACTGTCGTTTAGCTGTTATTTTTCATCGAACTCAGGTTATTGAACAGGTCTATTATAAAAACCCCCGCGGAGAAAATTCCCCGCGGGGGTTTTTGCGGTGTTTTCATAAAAATACTGATAATCAGTGTTTTTTAGCAAACGCCCTGAGCGAGCATAGCGTCGGCAACTTTTTCAAATCCGGCGATATTGGCGCCCACAACATAATTTCCCTCAGCGCCGTAGCGTTTAGCGGCGTCGTCAAGATTGTGGAAAATAGAAACCATAATATTTTTAAGTTTAGCGTCAACTTCCTCAAATGTCCAGCTGAGTCTTTCGCTGTTCTGACTCATCTCAAGAGCGGAAGTAGCGACTCCACCCGCATTTGCAGCCTTACCCGGCGCGAACAAAACTTTGTTTGCCTGAAGGTATTCGGTAGCGTCAAGAGTAGTAGGCATATTTGCCCCTTCAGCGACAGCTATACAGCCGTTTGCCACCAATGTTTTAGCGTCGTCGATATTAAGCTCGTTCTGGGTAGCGCATGGAAGAGCAATATCGCATTTGATTGTCCAGACGCCTCTGCCCTCGTGATATTCCGCGCTCTTTCTTGCCGCGGCGTATTCCGTAAGTCTTGCGCGTTTAACTTCTTTAACTTCTTTGAGCAAATCAATATCAATTCCCTCAGGGTCATAAACCCAGCCTGTTGAATCGGAAACAGTAACAACTTTAGCGCCAAGCTCAGAAGCTTTTTTAGCGGCGTATATGGCAACGTTTCCGGAGCCTGATATACAAACTGTTTTTCCTTTTATATCGTGACCGTTGCATTTAAGCATTTCATCTGTTAAATATAATAAACCGTAGCCTGTAGCTTCTGTTCTCGCAAGAGAACCGCCGTAAGAAAGACCTTTTCCTGTAAGTACGCCCTCATAAACTCCTTTTATGCGTTTGTACTGTCCGAACATATAGCCGATTTCTCTTGCTCCTGTACCAATGTCGCCGGCGGGAACGTCTGTGTCGGCGCCGATATGTTTGCATAATTCTGTCATAAAGCTCTGGCAGAACGCCATAACTTCTCTGTCTGATTTTCCTTTTGGGTCAAAATCAGAGCCGCCTTTGCCGCCGCCGATGGGAAGACCTGTAAGAGAATTTTTAAAAATCTGTTCAAAACCCAAGAATTTAATAATACCAAGATTTACCGACGGATGTAATCTAAGCCCGCCTTTATAAGGGCCGATTGCGCTGTTGAACTGAACTCTGTATCCTGTGTTTACCTGAACTTGTCCCTTGTCGTCAACCCATGGAACTCTGAATTTAATCTGTCTTTCCGGTTCAACTATTCTTTCTAAAAGCGCTTCTTTTCTGAATTTTTCTTCGTTTTTCTCAACAACCGCCCTTAAAGATTCCAGAACCTCTTTAACAGCCTGATGGAACTCGGGTTCGCTTGGATTTTTGCGAACAACCGCCTCAATTACTTCGTCTACATATGACATTAATGTCGTCCTCCTTTTACATATGAAAACCGCTCTGCTATACGCCGTTTCATATATCAACGTTTTATATAAAATTATGAGCAATTAAAGGAAACACCGACAAATTAAAAAACAAAAACAGTTTGTTATCATTTGTGCGGCATTTTCTTAGGGCGCCGGATTTTCTTTAAACGTCCCTTGGGATAAAAGAATACGCAAAATACCAATCACGCCGTTATTGACGCCATTGCCCTTAAAGAAAGATTACCACAAAAAAGTAATTTTCGCAAGAGTTTTTTACATAACCTGTGAATTTTTTGAAATTGCACTTTAATTTTTATGTAAATGTGGTATAATAAAATCATCAGGCAATACAAATTTTTATGAAAAGGAGAATTTATATGAACCAGGACGAAAAAATAGACGAATTATTAAAGATGGTAAAGGAGTTAAAAGAACAAGCCGATAAACAAGACGAAAAAATAGACTATATAGTAAAAAGGCTTAATCATATGCGTGACAAGGCGCACAGAGCGAGAGAAAAAGAAACTGTATGGCCTAAATAATAGTCAACAGACTGAAAAACTGCTGTAAATGTCAGGGGAGAACCGAAACATTTACAGCGTTTTTTGTGAGTTTTTTTCGGTCAGACTTCTTTCGAAGCTTTATGCCGACAGAAACAGCGTCTTAAAAAATTATTTTTATTATCTTTTATGCGGTATTTCCTTAATTTCGTAGTTTCGAAAGAAGTCTGTTGACCTAATTATTGTCTATATAAAATTTCTTCTCTTTTCGGCCCGTTGGATACCATGGAAATTTTAAAACCAAGCTCCTTTTCAACAAATTCCACATAAGCCTTAGCCTCGCCGGGAAGTTCATCAAAAGAGGTGATTCCTCTTATATCTGTTTTCCAACCCTTTAAAACTGTATAAACCGGTTTCGCTCTGTAAAGGTTTTTCGTTGTCAGAAATTCCTTATATTCTTTCCCGTCAAGTTCATATCCTGTACAAACCTTGATTTCATCAAGGTAACTTAACACGTCGAGACAGGTCATAACGACCTCTGTCGCACCCTGAACCTGACAGCCATAGCGTGTAGCGACAGCGTCAAACCAGCCGACACGGCGGGGTCTTCCTGTCGTTACACCGAATTCACCGGCGTCTCCGCCTTTTTTTCTCAGCTCGTCAGCCTCATCGCCGAAAATTTCGGAAACAAAAGGCCCTTCTCCGACAGCGCTTGAATAAGCCTTTGTAATAACGGTGATATTTTCGATTTTGTGGGGAGGAATTCCTGCCCCGACAGATGCGTACCCCGCCAAAGTAGAAGAACTTGTAACATAAGGATATATACCGTGGTCGGTATCTTTAAGAGCGCCGAGCTGACCCTCAAGAAGAATATTTTTACCTTCTTTGAGTGCGTTTCTCAGAATTTCCGCCGTATCGGCGACATTATCCTTTATAGTATCGGCGCATCTGAGCAGGGTATCTGAAACCTCATTATAATCTATCTCGGGTTTATTATAGAGATATCTGAACTGAACGTTGATTTTTTCATACATATTTTTAAGACGTTCTTTCAGGTGTTCTTTGTCGTAAAGTTCCCAGACCTGAATACCGACTTTAGAATATTTATCAGCGAAAAAGGGAGCGATGCCCGATTTGGTAGAACCGAATTTTTTATCACCGAGCCTTTCTTCCTCATACTCGTCAAGGAGTATATGATGGGGCAGAAGTACCTGCGCTCTTTCGGAAATAAGGAGATTAAAATTAACTCCCGCGGATTTGACTGATTCTATTTCCTTCATAAGATAATCAATGTTAAGAGCGACGCCGTTTGCGATAATATTTAAAGTGTCTTCGTGAAAAATGCCGGATGGAAGCTGATGAAGGGCAAATTTTCCCTTATCATTGATAATAGTGTGGCCCGCGTTGCTTCCCCCCTGAAATCTAACAACAATATTGGCTTTGGCGGCGAACATATCCGTAATTTTGCCTTTACCCTCATCGCCCCAGTTAGCGCCGACGATTGCTTTAACCATTGTAAATTCCTCCTATACGGTCAATTCTGAATGACCGATTAAAATGTTTTTATTTTCTTTTATAACAGGCGCGACCTGTTTTTCTATATATTCTGTAACCTGCCCCGGAGCTCGTCCTATGAAGTTTTTCGGCGCGAGGATTTTGTTAATATCGTTTAAGTTTAATCCGAAAGAGGGGTCGTTTACGATTCTTTCGATAAGGTCGTTTTTCCCGCCCTCCGTTTTGACAACTTTAGCGGCTTCCATGGAGTGAACTCTGATTTTCTCGTGAAGTTCCTGACGGTCGCCTCCTCTTTTTACAGCGTCCATCATAATATTCTCCGTTGCCATAAAGGGAAGTTCTTCCATAATATGTTTTTCTATGACTTTCGGGTAAACAACAAGATTATCCGCCACGTTTATATAAATGTTCAGTATAGCGTCCGTTGCCAGAAAAGCCTCGGGAACGGAAATTCTTTTGTTTGAGGAGTCGTCGAGCGTTCTCTCAAACCATTGACCGGCGGCGGTAACAGCCGGATTAATCACACTGGCTATGACATATCTCGCAAGCCCCGCTATTCTTTCGGAACGCATAGGATTTCTCTTGTATGCCATAGCTGACGAGCCGATTTGTTCTTTCTCAAAAGGCTCCTCCATTTCTTTGAGATGCTGCAAAAGACGCATATCGTTTGAAAATTTAGTACAGCTCTGGGCAATTCCCGAAAGCGCATTTAAGAAAATACTGTCAAGCTTTCTTGAGTAAGTCTGGCCGGAAACGGGGAAAACCCCTTTAAAGCCTAATTTTTCGGCAATAAGTAAATCAAGTTTTTTAACTTTTTCCTCATCATTGTCAAAAAGTTCCATAAAACTCGCCTGTGTTCCGGTTGTACCCTTTGAGCCTAAAAGCTTAACGTTTTCAAGGCAGAAATCAACGCTCTGAAGGTCCATCATAAGGTCCTGAATCCAAAGGCAGGCACGTTTTCCCACGGTAGTAAGCTGAGCCGCCTGAAAGTGGGTAAAGCCTAACGTGGGCATATCTTTATACTCAAGAGCGAAGCCGGCAAGCTTGGAAACAACGGAGAGGATTTTTGCACGTATAATATTCATAGCTTCCGTCATGATAATTATATCCGTATTGTCGCCGACATAACAGCTTGTAGCCCCCAAATGGATAATGGGTCTGGCTTTCGGGCACTGAATGCCGTAAGCGTATATATGCGCCATAACGTCATGACGCACCGCTTTTTCTCTTTCGGCGGCAACCTCATAATTAATATCGTCTTTAAATTTTATAAGTTCGTCGATTTGTTCATCGGTAATATCAAGCCCTAATTCTTTTTCCGCCTGAGCGAGAGTAATCCAGAGCTTTCTCCATGTTCTGAATTTTTTATCGGGAGAAAAAATCTCTTTCATTTCTTTGCCGGCGTATCTCGAATTTAAAGGACTTTCGTAAATATCTTTATTTTTCATTAAGAAAATTTTCCTTTCTTTAATATTTATAAAAGATGGCTGACGTCAACAGGATATTTTCCCGTGAAGCAGGCGTCGCAGAATCCCCGGAGAGAATCCGGCGCGATTTTGTGCAGATTCTCAAGACTTAAATAGTCAAGACTGTCCGCGCCGATAGCGTCTGACGTCTCCTTAATGGTTTTCTGATTGGCGATAAGTTCCTTTCTTGAGGGAATGTCTACCCCGAAGAAACATGGCCACGTAAAAGGCGGCGATGATATTTTGACGTGTACTTCCGCAGCTCCCGCGTCTCTTAACATTTTAACAATTCTGCCGCTTGTGGTTCCCCTTACAATGCTGTCGTCAACCATAATAACTCTTTTTCCTCTGACAACGCTTTTAAGTACGTTAAGTTTCATTTTAACCGCCGTTTCCCTGCTTGATTGCCGGGGCTTTATAAACGTACGGCCGATATATTTGTTTTTGATAAATCCCATTTCATTGGGCAGTCCCGAATATTCGGAATAACCGGCGGCGGCGCTTATCCCTGAATCGGGAACGCCGATAACTATATCCGCTTCTGTATTCGACTGTTTCGCTAAAAGCGCCCCCGCGCGTTTTCTTGTTTCATGCACAACCTCCGCGTCCACATTACTGTCAGGTCTTGCAAAATAAATGTACTCAAAAATACAAAGACTCGAAGGTTCTTTTCCGCAGAGTTCTTTATCGCTCCTCATTTCTCCGTCCTCAAGAACAATAATCTCTCCGGGTTCCAAATCTCTTTCAAATTCCCCGTCGATAGAATCGAAGGCACAGCTCTCAGAGGCGAAAATTATGGCTTTTTCCCTTTTGCCCATACAAAGAGGACGAAAACCCCATGGGTCTCTCGCGGCAATAAGCTTATTGGGGCTCATAACCAAAAGAGAATACGCTCCCTTCAGCATCCGCATAACATTTTTGACCGCTCCCTCTATGGAGCCGGCGCTGAGCCGTTCCCGCGCTATAAGATAAGCGATAATTTCCGTATCTGCCGTAGTCTGGAAAATAGCGCCGTTTCTCTCAAGATTTTTTTTGAGTTCGGCGGTATTTACGATATTTCCGTTGTGAGCGATGGCCAACGTCCCTTTAACGTATCTGAGAACGAGGGGCTGAACATTTTCTCTGAGACTTCCTCCGGCGGTCGAGTATCTTACATGACCAACTGCCATATTCCCGGGAAGTCTTTGGAGTATTTCCTCGTTAAAAACCTCGTTTACAAGTCCGACGTCTTTATAATGGGAAATCTCACGGTTTAAATTAACCGCTATTCCACAGCCCTCCTGTCCTCTGTGCTGGAGTGAGACAAGGCCGTAATAGGTGGTATCGGCACAATGCCCCTCCGAATCCCAAATGCCGAAAACGCCGCATTCTTCATGTAGCTTATCCATAAGTCAGGTCCTCCTTGGTTTATAGCAATCCGCAAAATTTTAAGGGCAAAACAACAAAATAATTGTGAAATATATCAGGTTTTTATGATTTGTCGATTGCATTATTTTATTGTTTTGCTATAGTTTATGGAATAATTTCCTGATTTTTAAATAATTTCTCCGTAACATTCTTTAAGTCTGTTCCAGACCTCAAAATAAACGTCGCTGAATTCGCCCATATCAAATCTGAATCTGTCTTTATCGAGTTTTTTATTGGTTTCAGCGTCCCAGAGTCTGCAAGTATCCGGAGATATCTCATCAGCGAGAACAATTTCCCCGCTTTTTGTTTTTCCGAACTCAATTTTAAAATCAACAAGCTTGATATCCATTTTAAGAAAAATTTCTTTCAGAGACTTATTAACAGCGAAAGCCGTTTCTTTAATTTCGGAAACTTCCTCCTCTGTGGCGATTTTAAGAGCGTAAGCGTGATAGGAATTAATAAGAGGGTCGCCCAAAGCGTCGTTTTTATAACTGAACTCAATAGTAGGCTTGTCGAAAACAATACCCTCGTCTACGCCGTATCTTTTACAGAAGCCTCCCGCGGAAATATTTCTGATAATGACTTCAAGAGGAATAATCTCAACTCTTTTAACAAGGGATTCTCTGTCGCTCAATTCCTCCACAAAATGGGTTTTTATACCGTCTTTCTCAAGAAGTTTAAAAATAGCGTTTGCCATTTTGTTGTTAATCATACCCTTTCCGTCAAAAAATCCGACTTTCTGTCCGTTAAAAGCGGTAGCCGCGTCTTTGTACTCAAAAATACAATAGTCCGGATTTTCTGTTTCATAGACTTTTTTAGCTTTACCGGTATAAAGCAGATTAAGTTTTTTCATAGTTGGAAACCTCACTCTCAAAAATCTGAAGGAAATGCCGGCAACAATCCGGTCAATCCTTACCTGCAATATTTTTTTACGGCAATTCCGGACTTTACCGGATTGCTGCGGTTTAAAGAAACACCGCATAATGTAAAATCTTAAAAATTATTTTTATTATCTTTTGCGCGGTAGTTTCTTAACAGTCACGATATAACTATAACACAAACACTGGAAAAAATCTATATATATTTTTCTTAAAATTGCTTTGGGAAAGTAAAGGAAGTACCGGCAAATTTAAAAATAAAAATAATTTTCCAAAACAAAAAAATTTTCAAAGAACATTTTAAGAGCGAACATCATATACTATAAATAACTTTATCGGGAAACAGTAACAGACTTTTTTTAAACTATGAAATTAAATCAATCCAAATAAAAAATATTTTTCTGAGGTGAGATTTTTAACAATATACAGTCAATCAAATTGAAAATGAGAAAAGGGATTTTCTGACCGCCGAACTTATTCATTTTTTAAGTTGATTGACTATAAAGTTTCGGAAGAAGTCTGATGTTTCCTTAAAAATTTATGGAGGTAATTTATGTATCCCTATAGAAGACAACCAAACAACCCTTATGACAAAGGAAATAAAAACAGACAGAATGTAAGCGCCGCGAATTCCGGAAAATCTGATTTGGATTCTTTTCAAAGGAGAGAACACAAGGCTTATCCTGCCCCGTCAGTTTCCGAGTTTACGGCGAAAGCCCGGTCATATTATAAATTTGGCGACATAAAGACGGCTTGTAACGAGAAAGACGACTATGATGACTCGGATAATATGGATACCCCCGCCAAGGTTCCTGAAACAGAACCGGCGGACAGAGATTTTCCTGATGAAATAAACCAATATATCATAGAAATGGTTACGGAGGCCATAAAAGACGGAATGGCGGATTCCGGATTTTACGGTACGATAGCGAATATGCTCGGGGATGAGAACGATTCAAAGATTTTTTATAAAATTGTATGCGACAAGAAAAAGCATGAGAAAATATTCGCGGAAATATACGAAATGCTTACGGGAAACTCTTTTTCCGACGAAGATACGAAATGCGATAGAAAACCCGTTTCCGAAAATATGGCTGAAAATTTTTCCAACGCTATATTTGATGAGTTGTCCAACGTTGAATTCTACCGAAAGCTTTACTTCGCTTTTTTAAATACAGAGTTGAGAGACGCTCTTTTTGAGATAATAACCGATACGCAGGCGCACGCTCAGATTTTAAATTATATGTACTCTAAATACAGCCGGTAACTTTCCGACGTACTTCAGGCCTGAACTTTTATAGTCAATCAATTTGAAAATGAGCAATAAGGAGGCGGGCTGAAAATTATTTTTGCAGGGCGGCAAAAAGGTTTTTCAGACGCCGAACTTGTTTATTAGACTTTTTTCGAAACTTCACACTTGCACAAATCTCGCTAAAAAAAATATTTAATTCAATGCTTCTTAACGCTTTC
>CAYLJL010000028.1:0-11493 GCA_964384005.1 uncultured Lachnospiraceae bacterium
AAAATAACAGCGAAACGTCAGTTTCGCACAAAAGTTTTTCCCCCGCTTTTTTCAATAAGCGCCGCAAAGAAATGCGGACGGCGTAAGCCGGCTTTGGCAAAGCCAAAGCGCTGAACAGCTTGTGGGGTGCGGGTCAAAGCCCTGCGGTTTTTAATTTATGAAACAACCGTATAAATTTCTATGAGAATGTCGATTAAGCTTTATGGCGTTTCGAAAAATTTTCAGCGCAAAAAAAATATATCGATTAATAGCTTAATAATCGATATATTTTCAAAATAATTATCTTATAAAATTAGTTTTTATCGGCTGTTCGTCTTTCGGTTTATCAACTCCCGCTTTTTTGCCGGCGTCGATACATTTTAAAAGCCACGCCATATAATTTCCGAGAGTTCTCATAGTCTGCATTCCTTCAAGGTCTTTTAAAACCTCCTCAGGAGTATTTCCGTGTACCTGGTTCCAATACTGAGAAGAAACAACAGGCATTTTTGAAATAGTAAAATACTTATTAAGCTGGTCAAAAGCGGCGGAGGCCCCGCCTCTCCTACAGCTTACAACAGCAGCTCCGGGTTTTCCCGCAAAAATAGAAGTCCTTCCGTAAAAGGCTCTGTCAAGAAATGAGGAAATCTGTCCCGCGGCTCCCGCATAATAAACAGGAGAACCAAAAACAAAGCCGTCCGCTTCTTTAGCTTTTTCTATAAAATCGTTTACCTTATCATTTCTAAAACATTTTCCGTTTTTAGAACAGGCTCCGCAGGCGATACAGCCTGCAATAGAATCTGTTCCGATTTGAAAAATTTCCGTTTCGATACCGCTTTCTTTTAAAACCTTTTCAACCTCGTGTAAAGCGGTATAAGTGCATCCTTCCTTGTGAGGGCTTCCGTTTAATAATAAAACCTTCATAAAATAAAACCTCCATAAAAAGTTATTATCCGCGCTGTTCCCATTATAAATTATATGATTAAAAATATATAAAGATGATATAAAGAAAATATTGTGTTAATTCAAATTAAGGAAATACCGCACAATTCAAAAATAAAAATAATTTTTCAGAAAAATTGAAGTGTCAGTGTTATTTTTTCTGAAAAATGACACGATAACGGAAATTTTAAATTTGAAAAATCATTTTTATTCCCTTTTATGCGGTGTTTCCTTAAAAAATCATCAGACTTTTTTTGAGACTTTACAAAGATTTCAAAAGAAGCCTATTTGTGATTAAGCCGTATCATTTCATCAATACATACTTTAGCGGCACGTATAGTATCCTCGTCAAGATTAATCTCAAGACCGCCGTTTCCCTTAATACAGTTATAAACGTCCATCAGAGTTGTCAGGCGCATATTTTTACATATCATTTCTGTAGAAAGATAATAGAACTTTTTATCCGGAAATTTATATGAAAGATGCTCCGCTATACTTAATTCCGTACCGATTATAAATTCTTTTTTATCCGAATTTTCAGCGTAATCCATAATAGCCGATGTCGAGCCGACAAAATCGGCAAGCTTAACAACGTCCGGGACGCATTCAGGATGGACAAGCAAAACCGCGTCAGGATATTTTTCCCTCGCCCTATGTACAGCTTTCGGAGTGACATTGGCATGAATAGGACATCCCCCCTGTAAAAGCTTAATGTTTTTATCGGGAATTTGCCTTGCCACATAATCGCCCAGATTACAATCAGGTATAAATAAAATATTATTGTTTTCAATATTTTTAACTATTGAAACAGCGGAAGACGAGGTCACGCAGACGTCGCATATAGTTTTCAAATCAGCGGTTGTGTTTATATAAGCGACAACCGTATAGTCCTTATATTTTTCTTTAGCCGCGGCAATAATTTCTTTATCGGCCATATCCGCCATAAGACAGCCCGCGTCAGGGTGAGCGAGAAGAACACGTTTTGCCGGGGATAAAATTTTAACGGTTTCCGCCATAAATTTAACGCCACACATAATAACATTTTTGTTTGAAACCTCAGCCGCCTTAACGCTCAGAGCGTAAGAATCCCCTGAGAAATCGGCAATTTCAACAATTTCTCTCGCCTGATAGCTGTGAGCGAGTATACAAATATCTTTTTCCTTTTTCAGTTTCAAAATTTCATTCTGAACATCTTTTAGCATCATAATGTTTATTCTCCTATAACTTCAACAAGACAAAATCCGGCTGTCGCCGAATTTCGTCTTATTTTTAATATTAATCATGGCATATTATTTTACAGCAATTCCGTTAAATCGCCCAATCATCATATATTCTTATTTTACAGCGTCAAAAGCGTCGTCCAGAGCGGCGATTAAATCGTCAATATTTTCAATACCGATAGAAAGCCTTATTGTGTTAGGTTTAATTCCCTGCTCCTCAAGCTCCTGTTCATTACACTGTGAATGGGTAGTTGTTGCCGGGTGAATAACAAGGGACTTAGCGTCCGCAACATTTGCCAGAAGTGAGAATATCTCAAGATTATCGATAAATTTATGGGCCTCTTTTTCTCCGCCTTTAATCTCAAAAGTAAAAATCGAACCGCCCCCGTTGGGGAAATATTTTTTATAAAGCTCATAACTCGGCTCACTTTTCAAGGAAGGATGATGAACAGCCTCAACTTTAGGGTGTTTGCTGAGATACTCAACAATTTTAAGAGCATTTGAGACATGGCGTTCAACCCGTAAAGAAAGAGTTTCAAGTCCCTGTAAGAACAAAAACGCGTGAAACGGAGATAACGTAGCGCCCGTATCTCTGAGCAGAATTGCTCTTATATAAGTAACAAAAGCGGCGGGACCGACAGCCTCAACAAAACTTACCCCATGATAAGACGGATTCGGTTCTACAAAAGCGGGGAACTTTCCCGAAGCGGCCCAATCAAATTTTCCGCCGTCAACAATTACTCCTCCGATAGCCGTACCATGACCTCCGATAAATTTTGTAGCGCTGTGAACAACAATATCGGCGCCGTATTCAATAGGTCTTATAAGATAAGGAGTAGCGAAAGTAGAGTCAATAACAAGAGGGATTTTATTGTCGTGGGCAATTTTAGAAACCTTTTCAATGTCTATAATATTAGAATTAGGATTTCCTAAAGTTTCTATAAAAATTGCTCTTGTGTTTTCTTTAATTGCCGCCTCAAAAGCGCCGTCCTCCTCCGGGTCAACAAAAGTCGTAGTAATTCCGTAAGCGGGGAGAGTATGCTCAAGCAAATTATAAGTACCCCCGTAAATTGTTTTAGAGGCTACTATATGCCCGCCGTTCTGAGCAAGTGCCTGAATAGTATAAGTAACAGCGGCGGCGCCGGAAGCTGTCGCCAACGCGGCGGCTCCCCCCTCAAGAGCCGCTATTCTTTCCTCAAATATACCCTGAGTGGGATTTGTAAGCCTGCCGTAAATATTTCCGGGGTCTCTTAAACCAAATCTGTCAGCGGCGTGCTGTGAGTTATGAAAAACATAAGAAGTCGAAGCGTAAATAGGAACAGCTCTTGCGTCTGTAACAGGGTCAGCGTTTTCCTGTCCTATATGTAATTGTTTTGTTTCAAATTTCCATTCTCTTTTTGCCATAATTTTTTATCTCCTTTACATTATATATGTTATCTGATATAATTTCAATAAAACTTTTACTTTTTTCATATAAATAAATTTTCGTCCGGCGAAGCCGATTTAAAGTTCTTTGTCCGACTTTCTTAAAAGAAAGTCGGCGAGTTTGTGCAGTGCCAAACCAAAATTTTCAAAAAATCGATTTCCGGCATTTTTTAACGGCGGCACATTCGGAATACCTTTCTCTCAAAATATAATTTCATAATTACGTACCTCCTTTTCAATTATTCTAATCTCCTATGGAAATACTATGTTTTAAGTATACCACAATTTCCCGCCTTGTCAATACATTTTATAAATTTAATTTAAAAGTTTTTAAAATTCTTTATCTTTATCAGACTCAAAACAATTACACATCATCTTATAGTCAATCAACTAAAAAATAAACAAGTTCGGCAGTCAGAAATCCTTTTTGCTTATGAATTGATTTCAGTACCCTTAAAACTATTAGACTTCTTTCGAAACTTCGTATTGATACAAATATTGTCAGAAAAAAATATTTTCTACAATGTTTCTTAACGCTTTCGGCGTTTAAAAAGCAAAACGCCTTTCGCTAAAACATTGAATAAAATATTTTTTTGTCGGACCGGAGTAATTTCGCGGTTTCGAAAGAAGTCTATTGATTATGCCCATTTAAAAAGATTAACAACAAAAAGCAAACCGCTTTAAAATATACGGCTTGCTTTTTTCAGAATTTTTATTAAAATTTTAAATCTGACTCAGTTTTTCTTTCAGAATTTTATTAACGCTTTGAGGATTTGCCTTACCTTTAAGAGCTTTCATAGTCTGACCCACAAGGAAACCGAAAGCTTTTTCCTTTCCGCCCTTAAAATCCTCGACACTCTTGGGGTTATCGGCGATAACCTTGTCAATAGTATCGGAAACAAGGCTGTCGTCATTGAGCATTAAAAGCCCTTTTTCCTCAACATATTTAACAGGTTCAACATCATTTCTGAAAATTTCCTCAAAAACTTCTTTGCCAACACTTCTGTTAATCTTACCGTCAACAATAAGATTAATCAAAGCGGCAGCTTTTTTAGGGTCGACCCTGATATCTTCCGGAAGTGTCGAAGTTTCGCTTAAAAGACGCATAAGTTCGCCCATAATAAGGTTGCAGGCTTCTTTTGGCTTACCGCATATAGCGGTGGTATCCTCAAAAAGATACGCGAGCTGTCTGGCTGATGTAATAACTCCGGCGTCATATTCGCTGAGTCCGAATTCACTGATATATCTCGCTCTTTTAGCCTCCGGAAGTTCCGGAAGATTGTTTTTAACGTCCTCAACCCAGTTATCGCTTATTTCGACAGGCAATAAATCGGGTTCAGGGAAATATCGATAATCCTGGGCGTTTTCTTTGGAACGCATAGCAAAGCTGGCGTCTTTGTTTTCGTCCCATCTTCTTGTTTCCTGAACAACCTTTCCGCCCTCCTCTAAAATTTCAATCTGACGTTTAGCCTCAAATTTAATTGCTCTGAAAATAGCTTTAAAAGAGTTCATATTTTTCATTTCGCTTCTTGTGCCGAATTCCTTCTGACCGACAGGTCTGACGGAAACGTTTACGTCGGCGCGCATAGAACCCTCCTGCATTTTACAGTCGGAAACGCCAAGATACATCATAATATCCCTGAGCTTTGTAAGATAAGCGATAACTTCCTCGGCGCTTCTGAAATCAGGTTCGGAAACAATTTCCAAAAGAGGAACGCCGCATCTGTTATAGTCTACAAGGGTACAGTCGTCCCATGGGTCGTGAATAAGTTTTCCGGCGTCTTCCTCCATATGAATTTCGTGAATACCGATATATTTTTTAACTCCGTCGACCTCTATTTCAACCCTGCCGTTTTGACAGATAGGCAGATACAGCTGAGAAACCTGATAAGCTTTGGGAAGGTCGGGATAAAAATAATTTTTTCTGTCAAATTTATTGTATCTTGTAATATCGCAGTTAAGAGCGATACCCGCTTTTATAGCGAACTCGACAACTTTCTCGTTCATAACGGGAAGGCTTCCGGGCATACCCGTACAAACGGGGCATACGTGAGTATTAGGCTCACCTCCGAATTCGGTGGTACAGCCGCAGAATATTTTTGACTTTGTGGAGAGTTCAACGTGAACCTCAAGACCGACTACTGTTTCATAATTCATTACGCTTGACCTCCTTTAACAATTTCGGGTTTTTTTAAATGAAAATCCGTATTTGACTGGAAAGCGTAGGCCGCTTTAACCAATACAGGCTCGCTGAAAGCTTTTCCGATAAGCTGCATACCGATAGGCATACCGTTTTTAGCGAAACCGCAGGGAACATTCACGGCGGGTATACCGGCAAGATTTACGGAAACCGTATAAATATCACCCAGGTACATTTTAAGCGGGTCGGAAGTATTCTCACCGAGTTTAAAAGCGGTAGTAGGCGCCGTTGGGGATAAAATCATATCATATTTTGAGAAGGCCTCGTCAAAAGTATTTTTTATAAGTCCTCTGACCTGCAAACCTTTTTTGTAATAAGCGTCATAATAGCCGGAGCTTAAAACGAAAGAGCCCAGCATAATACGCCGTTTGACTTCCATTCCAAAACCTTCGCTCCTTGAGTTATAGAACACGTCAAGAATACCCTCGCCCTTTCCGCTTCTGAAACCGTATTTAATACCGTCGTATCTTGAAAGGTTGGAACTTGCCTCGGCGCAGGCAACAACGTAATAAGCGGGAATTGCATAATCAACGACCGGCATTTCAAACTCATATATTTCAGCGCCTGAATTTTTAAGACTTTCCGAAGCCGCTAAAACAGCGTCCCTGACATCTGAATCAAGTCCCTCTCCGAAATAATTTTTTGGAATACCTATTTTAAGGCCCTTGGCGTTACCGTCAAAGGACTCGGAAAAATCAAAATCCGAATTTTTTATAGATGTGGAATCCTTCGAATCATGCCCTGAAATAATTTCAAGAACAGCGGCGCAATCTTTAATATCACGACCAACAGGGCCGATTTGGTCAAGAGAAGAAGCGAAAGCGACAAGACCATATCTTGAAACGGCGCCGTAAGTTGGTTTAATTCCTGAAACGCCGCAGAAAGAACACGGCTGTCTTATAGAACCGCCCGTATCGGAACCCAATGTATAAACCGCTTCCTCAGCAGCAACGGCGGCGGCGGAACCTCCCGACGAACCACCGGGTACTCTCTCCAGATTCCATGGATTTTTAGTAGGCCCGAAATAAGACGTTTCGGTAGAACCTCCCATGGCAAACTCGTCCATATTAAGCTTACCTAAAACAACCGCCCCGGCGGCGTCAAGCCTGTCCGCAACAGTGGCGTTATAAGGCGGTATAAAACTCTCAAGCATTTTAGAACCGCAGGTAGTGTTAATACCTTTGGTGCATATATTATCTTTAATCGCCATAGGGACGCCGGCAAGAGGGGAAAGTTCCTCACCTTTATCAATTTTCGCCTGAATTTTTTCCGCATCCTCAAGCGCCTTATTTTCAAGAACAGAAGTATAAGCGTTTATATCCTGCTCTGTATTTTTAATATTTTGAAGCATCTGTTTAGTAACCTCAACGGAGCTTACTTCTTTATTTTTAATCATCTGCCCTATTTCAAGAGCGGTTTTATCAGAAAAATCCATAATACACTCTCCTTAATCAACAGTTTTGGGAACTTTGAAACAGCCGTCTTTTTTCATAGGCGCGTTTGCTAAAATAATATCCCTGTCAGTAGAAGAAACAACTGTATCCCCTCTGAAATTATTGGTAAAAGCGAAGGGGTGTGAAACAGCCTCGACGTTTGCCGTATCAAGTTCATTAAGTTTGTCTATATAATTTAAAATCTTTTCAAGGTCAACTTTCGCTTTTTCTTCTTCCTCTTTTGAAAGAGTAAGTCTTGAAAGGTCTTCAAGATAAGTAATAAGTTCATCATTAATCTGCATAAAAAATCCTCCTTATTCAGGTTTATTGACTATAAATATTTCCCTTTACGGGTTAAGCCTGTTTATGTCTCTTGGGAACATAGACGTCGCTCTGATATTTTTTTCATCAACAAGCTTCATCAAAAACCTTTCAAGTCCCATACCAAGACCTCCGTGAGGCGGACAGCCCTGCTTGTGAAGCATCAGATAGCTTTCAAAATCCTTCGGGTCAAGACCCTTTGAAATCATTTTGTCAACCTGAGTTTTATAATTATGAATACGCTGTCCTCCTGTAGTAATCTCCATACCGTTGTAAAGGAGGTCAAAGCTTAAAGTATACTTTTCGTTCTCGGGGTCGTCCATAGCGTAAAAAGGGCGTTTTTTAACAGGATAATGTGTAACAAAAACAAAATCGCTGTTGTGTTCCTCTTTAAAGAGCTGGCTTATAAGTCTTTCCTCCTCGGGTTCAAGGTCGTAAGGGTCTTTAATCTTTCTGTTATATTTAGCCGCCACCATTTCTTTAGCGTCTTTAAATTTAACGCAAGGTATCTCGTCAATAACAGGAAGTTCAATATTAAGCTTTTTAACGCAGTCCGGATAATTTTCCTTAATATACTCAAAAGCGAATTTAAGCATTCCCGTTTCCATATTTATAATGTCATAAAAGCTCTCTATAAAACCCATTTCAAAATCAACGCCGATATACTCGTTCAAATGTCTTACAGTTTCATGCTTTTCCGCTCTGAAAACAGGAGCAATCTCAAAAACCCTTTCATAAACGGGAATAAGCATTTGTTTATAAAACTGAGGACTTTGGGCAAGATAGGCTTTTTTGCCGAAATACTCAAGCTTAAAAATATTCGCTCCGCCTTCGGCTCCGGCTGCGACAATCTTCGGTGAAAAAATTTCCGTAAACTCATTTTTCGAGAAAAACGCTCTGAAGGCTTCCACAAGTCCCGCCTGAAGCTTAAATATAGTTCTTCTTCTCTCGTTTCTTAAAGTAATCGGACGGATAGGCAATTCGTTTTCAATGGAAATATTAAGATTCCTTTTGTTTATAGCAAAAGGCAGTTCTCCCGCGGGAGAAGATAAAAGCTTCATTTCGGAAACTCTTATTTCAATTCCGTTTACCGCCCTTGGCTCATCGCCTATATCACCGATAACAACAACGGAATTTTCCTCTTTAAGCAGTTCTTTTTCAGCCTCGCTCCCGTCTTTGTTATAAACACACTGAACAAGCCCGCCTCTTTTTCTCAGGATAACAAAAGCGAAATCCCCCATATCCCGAATATTATAAATCATACCATGAACACGGACTCCCTTTCTTTCATTTTCATCAAGCGCGAGAAGTTCCTTGATTTCGAGGTCTTTGCTTGTACTCACACCATTTACTTTAATCATTAAAAGCTACCTCCTAAAAAAATAATAACAGACTTCTTTCGGAACTATGAAATTAAATCAATCCGATAAAAAATATTTTATTCAACGGTCAGCGCTTTAGCGGCGCAAAAGCCGGCTTCGCCGCCCGATTAGCATAAAGTTTCGAAAGAAGTCCAATGAAAAAAGAAACCGCCCTAAAAAAATTAATTTTTCAGGACGGAAATAATCAAAACAACCGCGGTACCACCTAAATTGACAAAGAGTAAAATACCCTTTGCCCGCTTAATAAACACAATAACGTGTGTAACCCGTACTTTTCTACTAAAATTTTCCCGTCGTAAACATACGTTTCTTTCAAAAAGTAAGCTCAAAAGTGTTTTTCGCAAAAGAGTGTCATAACAAGCAATTTCAGTCAAGTTGCCCGCTCCCTGATAAGTTTCTCTTTGCTACTCTCTTTTTCAAAGCCGTTAAATATTTAAAAAATCTCATAACGATAATAATATAACACATTCAAAAAAAATATGCAATACAAAAATTTCAAATTTCACCTTAAAGCCTGTCTGAAATCTGAAAAATCTATATTGTTTCCGTCGCTGTCCTCAACAGTTATCAAAGCAGCCAGTTCAAGATTCTTTGAATTATTTGTAAATCTGCAAAGCATACTTTACAGCAGCTTTTTAATATATCATATTTTTTAAACCGACAGAGATTTTCCTATCATAAATTTTATCCGACAAAAAAATCTCTGTTGGACATCATCAATTAATTTAAAGAACAATTAAAGAACAGTATTACTCCGCAAACTTTTCAAAGCTTGCACAAAATAATACTTATATCATCTTTTTCAAATTTATTTTTTTCATCATAATCGTAAAACTCATTAAGTACGCCGTCTATAATTGCCTCAAGATTATCGCCATATCTTTCAATATTCAATTTAAGACAGTCTTTAATTTTCTCACCGAATTTATCAGGTTCTTTTTTATAGAAGAAATCAGAAAGACCATCGGTATGAAAAAACAGATAATCTCCCGGAGAATACCTTGCTTTTTTAACCTCATAGGAAGACTCGTTCATAAGACCTATAGGAATCCCGCCTATTTCGAGTTCAAGTACAGAGTTATTTTTGTTATCGACAAAAACAGGATAGACCTGTCCCGCGTTAGAATATGTTATAACAAAATTAACAGTATCAACTATAGCGTAAAACATACATACATACATTTCATTTCCCGTGTGTTTAAATATTTTGCAAAATTGATTGTTCATTTCTTTAAGCAGGGAATCCGGCATTTTATGAGACGCCGCCATTGTATCAAACATCATTGACAGGTTAGCCGTCAGAAGAGCGGCGGATATACCATGTCCGGAAACATCGCCGATAATAAGACCAATATGAGTGTCGTCAAGCTCTTTGACACTGTAAAAATCCCCACCGACTTCAAGAGCGGGCAAATATTTACTTAAAATTTTTGTTCCGTTGACAGTCATATTAAGTTTTCTGATAATAGACCTTTGTACACGCATTGCCGTTTTAAGCTGAAAATCAATAACCTCATTTTTTTCTTTTATTTCCTCATATTGAGTTTTGATTCTATCGCTCAGATGCTTAACTCTCAGAAGAGATTTAACCTTCGCGATAAAAATAGTTCCGTCTGACATTTTCGAAATATAATCGTCAACACCAGAATAAATACATCTCAGAACAACGTCTCTGGTTTCAACAGCGATAAGCATAAGGATAGGGATATAGTTTGTTTCAGAATTGGCTTTGAGCTTTTTGCATATATCAAAGCCGCTTATATCGGAAAAATCCGTATTTATAATTATAAGGTCAGGCTTAATCATTTCAATTTTAGTTAAAGCGACTTTACCCGAATAAGCTGTATAAATCTCATAATCAGAATTAAATAATATTTTACCAATCAAATCAACGGTTTTCTCATTTTCATCCGCAATTAAAATCTTATCCATCAAATTCCACCCTTTTGCAGAATTTAACGGTACTGCCGTTCACATCAAAATCAAGGCTGTCAACAAGCGACTTAACCAGCCTTATTCCCCTTCCCGTTTCAAGGAATAAATTCTCGTCGTCTCCGCCGGCTTTGATTGTTTTTTTATAATCAAACCCTATTCCCTCGTCAGAAACAACGGAACTTACAAAATCACCCTTCGCATTTATACTTAAAAATACACTTTTTCTTTCATCACTGTTATTGCCGTGTATAACAGCGTTAAATAAAAGTTCGCAATAAATAAGTCTGAATTCCATAAGGCTATCTTGATTGAGTTTAGGATAGCTTTCTCTTAAAAAATCTAAAGAATCGGCAACAATATCACTGACTATATAAATATTGCTTTTAAAAGATATATCAAATTTATTTTTCCCCATATCCACCCTCCTTTTTATTATAACAATCCGTAAAATTTTTAGCGCAAAACAATAAAACAATTCCTTAATATATCAGGTTTTATTAAAGATTGACCGTTCATTCTTTTGTTGCTTCGCTGTAAACAATTTATAAAACCGTCGCTTTATCAGACTTTTTTCGAAACCTCGCGTCAGTTTCAGAAGAGTCAGAAAACACGGAAATCAATTTTTGCGGCGTAGCCGAAATAAAGTTTAGGTCAAGCCT
>CAYLJL010000029.1:0-7714 GCA_964384005.1 uncultured Lachnospiraceae bacterium
GGTTAAATAAATGGATTTAAAAGGAGTTAATATAGGATATTGCATATGCGGCTCTTTCTGCACATTAAAAAATTCGTTAAAACAAATGGAAAACCTTGTTAAACTCGGCGGAAAAATTACTCCTGTTATGTCGTACTCCGTTTTAAATACGGATACACGTTTTGGAAGCTCCGATTTTTTTATTGATTCGGTGGAAAAAATATGTAGTCAAAAAATAATCAGAACAATAAAAGACGCCGAGCCCATAGGTCCGCAAAATTTAATAGATATTATGCTTGTCGCGCCATGTACGGGGAATACTTTGGCAAAACTTAATAACGGGATTGTGGATACCCCCGTATTAATGGCTGTAAAAGCTCATATAAGAAATAACAAACCTGTTTTGCTTGCGCTTGCGACAAACGACGCGCTTGGAGCGAATTTAGAGAATATAGGCGGACTTATAAACAAAAAAAATTTTTACTTCGTGCCTTTTGGACAGGACGATTATGAAAAAAAACCAAAATCAATGATTGCGGATTTTGAGAAAATTCCCGACGCGATAGAAGCCGCTCTTAAATGGCAGCAGCTTCAGCCAATTTTGGAAAACCCCAAAGGTTTACTGATTTGACAATATTAAAAATAATTTTTCAAGTTAAAAAGTTATTTTCAATATTTTATTATTTAGAATTTCCACAAACAAATCGTGATAAAATAATAATCGGCAAACTTTTAAAACTTATATTTTCAGAAATTATATATTAAAGCATTATACTAAAGAAATTATATTAAAAGCAATTCGCAGAATTTTTAGCGCAAAACAATAAAATGATTCTTTAATATATCAGTTTTTATTAAAGTTTGTCTGTTCATTCTTTTATTATTTTGCTATAAATAATTTTATTGTTTTTCATTAACTCATAAACTTTTATAATGTAAAATCCCCAAGTACAAGCTTATAAAGTGTTCCGAAAATATTTTCCGGAACACTTTTTTATGAAAAAACACACTCAAAATAACACCTGCACTTTTACTATCTGCCTGTGGTTCTTAAGCGACTTTTGCGCGGTAAAAACGTTGGATATTTCACTATATCAAAACAATAAAATAATGCGGTCGACAAAACATAAAAAATCTTATGGAAACACCGCACAAAGGAAAATAAAACTAATTTTTCAAACCTAAAAGTTATGTTTAGTGTTATTTTCGTGAAAAAATAACACTAACACTTCAATTTTTTTGAAAAATTAGTTTTATTTTTTAATTTATCGGTATTTCCTTATATATTCCACAATTATTTTATTGTTTTGCCCTTAATATTTTGCGGCTTGCTATAAGCGGAATTTAATTAACTCGTAAACTGAATTATTCCGTTCGCGATTCCTATGGCACAGTTTTGACGAAAAGAATCTGTCGCGAGCAAAGCTGCTTCCCGTGGGTTTGATAAAAACGCAAGTTCTACCAGAGTCGCCGGCATTACAGTAAGTCTTAAAACCGCGAGATTCCTCTCCTTTACCCCCAAATCAACAAGTTCTATCTGTCTCACAAGGGCGGTATTTACCGTTTCCGCAAAACTCTGAGCGACTGTTCCGGCCTTATAATAAAAAGATTCTGTGCCATTATATGATGTATTTGTCGCCGAATTACAATGTATACTTACAAAATAATTGGCTCCCCATATATTTGCGAGTCTTGCCCTTTCGGAAAGACTTACATCTACATTGGTAGTTCTTGAGTAGTTTACTTCATAGCCTCTCTGTACTAAAATACTTCCAAGTCTCAGGGAAACGTCTAAATTAACCGTCGCCTCCTCAAGACCTGACTGTGCTATCGCGCCGGGATTGCTTCCTCCATGTCCCGGGTCTATAAATATTTTCATTATTGCAACCTCCACTTTTCTTATATATAATTGTATTAATCAAATTATAATTTTATAATATAAAATTAATTGTTATAGTCAATCAACTTGAAAATGAGCAAAAGGAGGCGGGCTAAAAATTATTTTTATCGCCGAACTTGTTTATTTTTAAGTTGATTGACTATATAGCGAAACAATAAAAGAATAAACAATTTTGATATTTTCTATAATCATATTATTGAAAAAAAGTTCTTGACTTTTAAATCTTACTATTGTAATATTTATATTATAGTAATGTTTTAAATTTTTTTATGTCTAAATCTTACTATTGTAATATTTAATGGGAGTGGTGAATAAAAATTGCTATAACATGGAAATCAAAACAAAAATTGAAAACAACTATTTATTTAAAGGGGTGATTTACAATATTAGACTTCTTTAGAAACTGCGAAATTACTCCGGTACAACAAAAAAATATTTTATTCAATGTTTTGGCGAAAGGCGTTTTGCTTTTTAAACACCGAAAGCGTTAAGAAACATTGTAGAAAATATTTTTTTCTGACAATATTTGTATCAATATGAAGTTTCGAAAGAAGTCTATTATAGTTTTAATAATTGTTACATAGTATTTATAGTCAGTCAACTTGAAAATGAGCAAAAGGAAGCGGGCTAAAAATTATTTTTGCCGCCGAACTTGTTTATTTTTAAGCTGATTGACTATAAATACGCTTATAAATTATAGACAATATCAACACAAGATTATTAAATTTTCAGGAGGAAATTGCTATGAAAAAAATTTTATCTATTATTTTGTCATTATTTTTAACTTGCTCTTTTTTTGGATGTTCCGAAAAAAACGATAATATACAAAAAGCCACGACAAATGAAAATAATGTCAGTAAATTCAATGAAAAAGATTATAACAGATATTTTAACGGGATTGACGGTTGCGCGATATTTTATTCTGTAAAGTCTGATACTTATGATGTATATAATAAAAATATGGTTGATGTAGAGGAGATTCCTTGTTCAACTTTTAAAATAATATCAGCGATAGCGGGTCTTGAAACAGGATTTATAGAAAATTCAGATACTGTATTAGAGTGGGATGGCTCAAAATACATGATGGAAGACTGGGAACAGGATTTAAGTTTAGATAAAGCGTTTAAACTTTCAGCAAATTGGTATTTTGACAAAATAGACAAGACTGTTGGGCAGGAAGTGTTAAAAGATATAGTGGAAAAAACAGATTACGGAAATAAAGATATATCCGGCGGAATACCTAACGGAGAAGCAAAATTAAAAATCTCTCCCAGAGAGCAGGCAGATTTCATAAGAGCGTTATTTAATAATAAATTTGGGTTTAAAGAAAATACATTAGATAATGTAAAAAAAATAATGTCTGCCGAAATTGAGACAGGAGAATTATATGGAAAAACAGGCACAAGCGGAACTGAATTTCTTCCTGATGGGAATCAAACAGCTTGGTTTGTTGGTCTTTATAAAGAAAATGAAAACGAATATTATTTTGCAGTGAGAATATGGGGCGATAAAGACAATGAGAATATTCGTGGTCCGGTAGCTCAGGAAATTGCTAAAAATATCTGTTTAAATGAATATTGCGAAAATCAATAAATATTAAAATAATAGACCTGTTCAATAACCTCCGTAATGCCGCTTGACAGACCTTTTTCCGCCATACTTTACTTAATTTTTTTGAAATACCGCTATGAGTATTCCCGCAAAAATTAAGTTTCGTCTGATGAAAAAATCTCTCGTCAATCGTCATCACGGTGGTTTTAAACAGGTCTAATAATTAAAAATGAGAAGCGGCAGCTCCTCATTTTTAATTATTTCCCGACTTTTAAATCGGAAAGAATAGAAAAAGTAAGCTCTGCGGCAATAGCGCCGGTCGCGAGTTCTTCATTTTCTATATTTGTAGCAAAAAAATAGATATGTCCATTTTCCTCAATATATCCGATAAACCAGCCAAAAGTATTCCTTCCGTTTACTTCTCCTGTACCGGTTTTTCCATAGATAGTACCATTATCAGTGGAATAAAGACGGATTGAATTTTTTACAACATCAATATTTTCAGATGAAAACCCAAATTGGTTATAGTAAAACTTCTTTAACATCTCAATCTGTTCAATCGGAGATATTTTTAATGAAGAATCTGCCCAATAAGAGGATAGGTTTTCGCCCACTGTCTGATTTCCATAGCCTATTTTCTTAATATACTCCCTTACGGCTGATAAATCAGATTGTTCGTCAATAGCCTGAAAATACCATGTTACAGAATTCCGCATAGCGGATTCTAAAGTCTGGTCAGTATTCCACAAGTCAAAGTCATAATATTGCCCATTCCACGGAATAAGTGATTGTTCAGAAGAAATAATACCCGATTCAAGGCCGAACAAGGCACTGTATATTTTATAGGTAGATACAGGTGATATCCGTGTCGCAGCACATTCTTTATTATAAATTCTCCACAAGTCCTTATCAGCGTCATACAATACAAAACTGCCTTTATTTTTGCCAAATAAATTATTCAAGTCAATATAAATAATATCTTTATTATATTCATTAAAGTAATAATGGTCATTATCTTCAGCCTGTATGGACAGAATCGGAACAAAGCCCAATAAAAAAACCGCAATTAATATATATGTAAAACTGCTATATATTCTTTTCCTCAACGACATTGGGTGATAATTTGCTATGTTTAAAATCCTTTTTCGCATCTGCGCCATACTTCCGCTTATGCTTGTCATAAATGGAAAAGATGAACGAGATACTTTTTCAGCAAAGTTGATTAATGTATTGCCATATTCTTTATAATCATCTTCTTCAAGCATTTTTAAGACAGATGTATCACAAGCCACTTCCCTGTCGTTTTTCATTTCTTCTATTGCATACCATACAAATGGGTTAAACCAATATAGTACACTAACAATATTTATAAAATAATTAACCAATGCGTCTTTATGTTTGTAATGCTGAAGCTCATGCAAAAGAATATATCGTATATCTTTCGCGTTATAGTCAGAAATCAAATGAATTGGCAAGTAAATACATGGTTTAAAAAGTCCCGTAATAACAGGAGATTTTAAAAATGCGGTACTGTAAACAGGAATTGTTCTTGTTATGTTCAATTCCTTTAAGCAGTTATTATATAGTTTTTGTACAGCGGAATTCTGCAAAGGCAGAGCAGATTTTTTCAAAGCGTTAAACCGAATAACTGATTTTACCACTAATATAGACATTACTGCAATACCAATAAGCCACAAGCCATACAATATCAATCCGACAGAGGAAGGCAGTTTACCGCTGACCGCTATGCCAAAATCATTCAGCCAATTTGCTGTTTCGGGATAATTAAAAGCGTCGGTTTCCTCCGCTATAGTTGCTATGTGAGAAGACGGCACATTATGAAAATTCTCAAACCACGAAAAAACCTGTAAAAACCGTATTGATTGAGCGGGTATAAAAGGAATTGCGAGCAGTACAAACAACAAAAACCATAAATTATACTTAATTCGGTTAGTCAGGCTTTTTTTCAATAAATATTTAATCATCAGAAGTATTACGATAACAACACTGATAAAAACATTGCATATTAAAAAGTTGACTATAAAATCTTCCATATCAAATTCCTCCTTTTCGGGAATTCTCGGAAAGAAGGGAACGAAGCGTGTTTATTTCATCTTCTGACAATCTGTCATGAGTAATATAAGCAGACAGCATGGCGGAAATATCACCGTCATAAAAACGTTTTAAAAAAGAATTACTTTCCTGACTTATATATTCATCTTCGCCTATTAATGGAGTATAAACAAATACACGGCTTTGTTTTTCATAAGTAAGAACCTTTTTTGTAACTAAGCGTTTAATTAACGTTTGTATTGTTTTGGGACTCCATTTCGTAGTCTTAACTAAATGGTTTGTTATTTCATTGGTGTTTATCGGCGCATATTTCCAGACAATTTTCATAACTTCAAATTCAGCTTCAGAAATTTGGGGAAGTTTTTTCAATATATTACCTCCTTAAATCTTACATTTGTCGTAAAACTATTATAAAATATCATATAAACAATGTCAATGTATTGATATCATTTATATGATAGGTTATAGTCAATCAACTTAAAAATAAACAAGTTCGGCGGCCGAAAAGCCTTTTTGCTTATGTTTAGTCAGTCAGCATAGGCTCCGGCTATGCTCTCCTTCCGCCGCCTTTCAAAAATAATTTTCAGCCCGCCTCCTTTTGCTCATTTTCAAGTTGATTAACTATAATAAAAATTTTTTGATATATAATATTTATAGTGAAACAATAAAAGAATAAACATAAAAGTTTTAATTTTTGCGACTTGCTATAAACCAGAAAATTTTTATTAAAAAATATTTATTTTATTTTAATTTATATATAATAGAAAATATTTTAGAATTTTGTTAAAATTAAAGAAACACCGCACAAATGAAAATAAAAATAATTTTTATTTTTGAATTTGCCGGTATTTCTTTAATTTAAGAAAATAAACGGAGGATTTTAATATGAAAAAATATTTAACATTTTATGCTTCAATTATGGCTTCTGTTATGATAAGTACGTCAATAGGTGCGGCGGCACAACAGATTGTCTCTGTCACATTAAACGGAGATAAAATAGATGTTTATCCTATTATTGAGAATGACACGGTTTTGCTTCCCGTACGCATAATAGCAGAAACTTTGAATTTTGAGGTCATATGGGATTCTGACAATAAAACAGTCTTTATCGGAGATAAAATAGAGCTAAGCCCCGAAAATATAAAAATTATAGATGACAGAGCTTACGCTTCTCTTTCTTCTATCTCTGAGATTATGGATTTAAAAGCGGAATATGATAAAACCTCAGATACAATTAAAATAGAAGAAAATAATCACAAAGGTTTTGGTGAAAACAATCGAAATGATGGTGAGCATGGTATGGGAATGCAGATTAAAACAGGCGCGCAGGGCGACAGACAACCTAATACAGAAACAGACCCTGATATAGTTAATGTTATTAATGAAGGCGCCGAAAAATTCAGTCAAGCTGTATTTGAAGACTCCGAAACAGGAATCTCTTTAGAGTATAGTTTGTATATCCCTGAAGATTATGACCCTTCAGAAAAATATCCTTTGCTCATGTATATTCCTGACGCATCAGGGGCAAGTAAATCAGCAAAAGAACTGGTAGAACAGTATTATGGCGCCGATATCTGGGTAACTGATGATGAACAGGCAAAACATAAAGCGTTTGTTGTTGTTCCCGCCTTCAGCGAAGTCGTTGTGGATGATGACTGGAACACGTCAGAGCAAATAGAAACAGCAGTAAATTTGATAAACAATCTTTCAGAACAATATAATATTGACACTAACAGATTATATACTACAGGCCAGTCAATGGGTTGTATGACATCGCTTTATCTTAACAGTAAGTATCCTGATTTGTTTGCGGCTTCACTTTATGTATCGGGTCAATGGGACATTTCTGTATTGACGCCTCTCGAAAATCAAAAATTTTTCTATATAACAGCCGGAGGTGACGAAAAAGCGTCAGGCGGTCAGGACGAAGTAAAAGCAATGCTTGAAAAAGATGATATTTCTTATAGCTACGGTACATGGAGCGCACAGAATTCAGAGACAGAACAAAGCGCGGATGCTGAAGCTCTTATTGCTAATGGAAATAATATAAATATGATACGTTTTGAAAAAGGTTCTGTTCTTAACGGCGCCGGAGGTATGGAACATAATGCTTCTTTTAATTATGGCTATAAAATTCCGGCTGTAAGAGACTGGCTCTTTAACCAGTCAAAATAAAATAATATAATATTGTTAAATAAAGCAATTACAGCA
>CAYLJL010000029.1:7724-8025 GCA_964384005.1 uncultured Lachnospiraceae bacterium
GCAAACCAATAAAAGAATAAACAGGTAATTTTTAATAAAACCTGATATATAAAGGAATTATTTTATTGGCTCGTGCCAAAAATTTTGTAAACTGCCGTAATAACGTAGTTTTGAAAAAGTTTAATACTAAAACGTGAAAAAGCCGGGTTTTTTTAAAGAATTAAAAAATCCCGGTTTTTTCACAAATATACGGCAAATTTCAAAAAAAATTAACCATTGTTTACATAATAGACACATTTTATTCAAATACCTATTGTATACTAATAACTGTAATAAGAAAAAATAAAAACAAGAAAAAACA
>CAYLJL010000029.1:8035-11391 GCA_964384005.1 uncultured Lachnospiraceae bacterium
GAATGAATTTGAAAATAATAATGAAAACTTAAACAATGAAATTGAAAACACCGAAATAAATGAGACTAATAATGTAAACGAGTCATTTGAAAAAAACATAAGTGAAAATCAAACCCCCGATTACAGCTATCGTGTGTATAATTCCATCGGTTCGCCGGTTAATAACATATCCGAGGAAAATAATTCAGATGACACAAATAATATAAATGCACAAAATAACGCCGCTCAGAACTGTTCAGCTCCTATTAACAACGATGTAATCACTGAAAACAACAATATTCATACACAGCAGCAAAATCAATATGAAAATATGGTAAATAATCAATCCTCAATTCGTTTTATTACAGTAAACAAGAAAAAGAAAAATCATAAGTTCGCGAGACGCACCGCGGTAGCCTGTGCAACAGTCGCTATTTTCGGGGGTTCAATCGGTTTCGGGGCTGTAATAGGCTCAAAAACCTCAGAAAATATGCCTATTGAAAACAGCGGTTATTCTGAATTCAGATTCAGTGATATTCCCGAAGCGGAGCAAATGTCAATAAGTGATAACAATGAAATTATCAATATTGTAAAAAATACAAGCAATTCTGTCGTAAATATTTCAATAACATCTCATCAGACTGACTTTTTCAACAGAGTATACGAAGGCACAGGCTCCGGGTCCGGTATAATATATAAAGAAGACGACGAGAAAATTTATATAGTAACAAACAACCACGTTATAGACGACGCTACAAGTGTAAATATATCAATAACGGGAACAGAGCAAATCCCCGCTAAACTTGTCGGGAAAGACGCTCAGTCTGACGTCGCGGTAATTTCAGTATTAAAATCGGACCTTCAAAAGGCTAATATTCAAGAAATAAAAGTCGCTGAATTTGCGGATTCCGACTCCGTTGAAGTCGGCGAATACGTTCTTGCCATAGGGAATGCGCTTGGACAAGGAAAAACCGTTACACAAGGAATTATAAGCGCGCAGAATAAAGAAGTAAAAATCGACGGTAAAAAATTTAACGTTTTACAGACAGACGCGGCTATAAATCCGGGAAACAGCGGTGGAGCCCTTGTAAACTCGAAGGGAAAAATTATAGGAATGAATACGGCTAAACTTTTCGGAACAGTTGTAGAAGGAACAGGCTACGCCCTTCCCTCGACAAGTGTAAAGACTATCGCCGACGAACTTATAGCAAACGGTACAATATCAAAACCTTACCTTGGAATATCAGGATTTACAATGTCAGATGAATTTATGTCAATGTACAATATAAGCACAAAGGGTGTATTCATTACAGGTGTTGAGGACGCGAGTGCGGCGAGTGCGGCCGGTCTTAAATACAGTGATATTATAACAAGTATAAACGGAACAGTCATCTCTACACTGGAAGAACTTTCAGCGGAGATAAATAAATGTAAAGCCGGAGATACCGTTCAAATAGATATCATAAGAAATGGTTATCAGCCTATGACTATTACGGCGACTCTTATGGATATGAATTCCAAATTTTAATTAAAATTAACACTATGTTCATAATTTATTCAAATATCCATTGTATAATATAAATATATTAAAGGTTAAAAGCTTTTATAATTAATTTCCTTATCTTGCGGCCTGTATATATTTATATTGGTTTGACGGAGGCGATTAATATGGATAATTTTAATAATAACCTTAATGAAAATATTACAGAAACACAGCAAAATGCTGAATTTAATTTACAGGGTATAAATTCTGTTGAAAATGACAAAAATACCAGAAGAAGAAAAAGGTTTATTAAGTTAAAAAAGAAAGCGGTCTTTAAAATTACAGCCTTAGTTTTGGGCTCTGTAATTTTAGGAAATGTTCTGGGTTTTGGAATAGGTTATTTTTCAAATGATATTGAAAATTATTTTGAAAACTTCATAAATAACTCTAATAATTCAGAACCTCTTTTGTTGAATGACTCTGACTCGGCAGAATTTAACAGTAATAACCCTATTACAAATGTAAGTGATTCAGTTGTTTCAATCGTTACCGCTTCCAATAACGGACAGTTAAATCCTTTCAGTGAAACCACAGAAGCCGATGAATCTCAGTTTATGGGTTCCGGAATAGTTTTTTATCAAACATTAAAAAATATATATATTGTTACAAATTATCATGTTATTTCGGGTGCTTCAACTGTAAGTGTTTCATTTAATGATGATAATTATATACCCGCCGCTCTGGTGGGCAAGCATCAGCTTTCTGACCTTGCCGTTATTTCGGTAGAACGTGACAGTTTAAATAAAATAGGTATAAATTCTGTAAAAACGGCTTATTTCGGAGATTCTGACAAATTAAATGTCGGGGACAGCGTTATAGCTATCGGTAACGCCTTCGGTAACGGTAATACCGCAACAAAAGGTATTGTAAGCGTTATTCAGACGGATATTCCCATTTCAGAGGGAGACAGTCTGAGCGTTATTCAGACAGACGCCGCTATTAACGTAGGAAACGACGGCGGCGCTCTTATTAACCAAAAAGGCGAGGTTATCGGAATTAATACAGCAAAATACGCTTACTATAACGTTGAGGGAATCGGTTACAGCATCTCATCAAATATTGCCAAACCGATTATAGAAGAAATAATGAATAAAAAAGAGTCGCCATATTTAGGCGTTTCTGTAAGAGCGATAAGTGAAGATATAGCGCAGGCAAATAACCTTCCTGAAATGGGCGTCCTTGTTGAAAGTGTTGTTCCGGGAAGCGCCGCCGATATAGCGGGAATAAAAACCTATGATGTTATAACCGGTTTTAATTCAAATCCTGTGTTTACACCGGCTCAATTTACAGAAGCGGTAAGAAAATGTAATGTCGGCGACGAGGTTGAGATAAAAATTATAAGAAATGGAAAAAGGACGCTTACTTTAAACGCTGTTCTTAAAAAAGATACAGCAAACAATTTTTAATAATTTATGGTTACCAGTTTTTATTTGATATAGATACTCCTCTCCTTAGCCCAATATAATATTTATATTGGGCTAAATCCCTGTTATACGCAAAAACACCTGTTCTTATCAGAACAGGTCAGCGTGTCGAAAAAGTCGACACGCTTGCAGGAAATGCAAGCATTTCCTGCACTTCTCAAAATCTGCGTGCCAAACTTTGTTTGGCGACTTGATTTTGTTTTGTATGAAAATTATGACTTCTACGGAAATGACAACGTCATTTCCTGAAGTCAAATTTTCTCCTCAGTCAGGCTGCATGGGCGAGCAGCAAAGCAAAGCTTTGCGACCAGCCCGGGCAAAGCCCATCTTGCGGATTAAAGTCTGCGACGCTTTTTGAATTTTTATTCTTCAAAAAATTCATATTTTTTTATAATTTTAACTTTTTCGAC
>CAYLJL010000030.1:0-11345 GCA_964384005.1 uncultured Lachnospiraceae bacterium
AACTCCGGCTTAATAGCGGAAAATGACGAGTATGTATTTATTTCATCTGTAGCGTGAAACGCGGAATGTATTTTTAAAAAATCCAAAAAAGACGGTAAGGTTACAAAAATTTGCGAAGACATAGCTATATATCTTAATTTTTATGACGGTGACCTGTATTATGTGAATTTAAGCGATGACGGGTTTATTTATAAAATAGATGATGATGGAGGAGAGAAAGAGAAAAAGGGGGATTTTAAAGATTGTGAATATTTATCTTTTTTGGACGGAAATGTATTTTTTGAATTTGCTGACGATGATAATGCGAATATTTACAATCCGTATAAAGCCAACGATGATTTTGACGACTTAATAAAATTGAATGACGATGATGTTGAGAGACTTATTTACAGCGACGGGTATTTATATTACTCAAATTACAGCGACGGCGGTAAAATTTATAAAATGAAAACCGACGGTACGGAAAAAGTAAAACTGAACGACGTTTACAGCGAATTTTTTAATGTTTATGACGGCTGGGTATATTATATTAATTATGATGACAACTATAAAATTTATAAAATGAAAACCGACGGAAGCGAAAACTCGGTCCTTTGTGAGGATGAATGTTATTCTCTTAATTGTTATGACGGTTATGTTTATTACTCAAACGGTGCTGATGAAAAGAAAATATATAAAATTAATTTTGACGGAAGCGAAAAAACAAAAATTTCCGATGATTCAAGCAATTTTATTTTTATAGCTGATGATAAATTATTTTATATGAACATAAATGACGGGAATTTATATAGTCTTGATTTCGATGGAAGCAATAAAAAAATTGTTATTGAGTAGGAGCTGAGATTTTTTGTTTGACATCAGAGAAGAACTTAAAAAATTACCCGATAAGCCCGGGGTTTATATTATGAAGGATATTGACGAGCATATTATTTATGTGGGAAAAGCTAAAATACTTAAAAACAGGGTAAGACAGTATTTTCAAGAATCCTTGAATCACTCCCCGAAAGTTATAAGTATGGTTAAACATATAAAAAGTTTTGAGTATATTGTTACAGATACGGAGGTCGAAGCTCTTATACTTGAAAACAATCTTATAAAAAAACATTCTCCTAAATATAATATTATGCTTAAAGATGACAAAACCTATCCTTATATTAAACTTACTGTAAATGAGATGTTTCCGCGGCTTTATATGACAAGGCGCCACGATAAGGACAAGGCGAAATATTTCGGTCCATATACAAGTTCTTCGGCTATAAAAGAAACTATAGACATTATACTTAAAATATGGCCGCTGAGAAGATGCCTTAAAAAATTTCCGAGGGATTTCGGAAAGGAAAGGCCATGTCTTAATTATCATATCGGCCAATGTCTTGCACCTTGCAATAATGAGGGCTTAAAAGAATATTATGATAAAATGATTGACGGAGTGACTGATTTTTTAAACGGCAAGCATACGGAGATTATTAAAAATCTTGAAAATCAAATGGCGGAGGCTTCTGAAAACCTTGAATTTGAAAAAGCAGCTGAATTGAGAGATAAGCTTATTTCCGTTAAAAAGCTTAGAGAACGCCAGATTATTGAAAATATGTCCATGGAGGACAGAGATGTTATCGCTTTCGCAAGAGCGGACGAGGACGCTCTTGTTCAGGTGTTTTTTATACGGGGCGGAAAGATGACGGGACGAGAACATTTTTTAATTAACAACGCGGGCGGAATATCAAGAAGCGAATTTATTACGGATTTTGTGAAAAGATTTTACGGTGGAACCACATTTATCCCTAAAGAACTTGTTTTACAGGAAAAGCTTTATGATGAAGAAGAAATTTTAAAATGGCTTTCTTTTATAAAAGGGCATAAGGTTACCGCAGTTTATCCTCAAAAGGGTGAAAAGCTACGTCTTGTTGAACTTGCCGCGAAAAATGCTGTTATTACTCTTGAACAGTTCGGTGAGGAAATGCAGAGGGAAAAGAGGAGAACTTTCGGAGCCCTTGAGGAAATTAAAGAAGCTCTTGGTATTGACTTTGACCTTGACAGAATTGAGTCTTATGACATTTCTAATACTCAGGGCGTTGATTCTGTTGGTTCTATGGTTGTGTTTGAATATGGCAAACCAAAAAGAAGCGATTATCGTAAATTTAAAATAAAAACAGTTTTCGGCGCTGACGATTATGCAAGTATGAGCGAGATTATTTCAAGAAGATTTTTGAGATATATTAAAGAAAATGACGAGAACGATGATAACTTTATGAAGGGAAAATTTAATAAACTTCCCGATATGATTTTTCTTGACGGTGGTAAAGGACAAATCAGCGCTGTAAATGATACTCTTTTAAAACTTAATATTAACGTCCCTGTCTGCGGCATGATTAAAGATGACAAACACAGAACAAGGGGACTTATTTATAATAACAACGAAATTTTTCTTAACGCCCACTCGGAAGGATTTAAGCTTGTTACAAGAATTCAGGACGAGGTACACAGATTCGCTATTGAGTACCACAGAAAATTACACAGAAAAAATCAAATTAAATCAATTCTTGAGGATATAAAGGGTATCGGTGAAAACAGAAGAAAGGCTCTTATCAGGCATTTTGGTTCTATTGAGAATATTAAAAACGCCGGTGTTGAAGAACTTAAATCCGTTGAAGGTATGACGGAAGCGTCTGCACGGGCTGTTTTTGACTTTTTCAGGAAAAGCTGAGTAATTATAATAAATAACACACGGAAATCAATTTTTGAAATTTTTAGTTTTTTTGGAACCTTTTTCTATCGCAAAAAGGCTGGCCGCAAAGAAGTGCGGGCGGCGAAGCCGACTTTTGCGAAGCAAAAGCACTGACCCAAAGGCTTGACCTAAACTTTTATGCGAAACTCCGTTTCGCTGTTTCGAAAATTGATTTCCGTGTAAATAACACTATACTGAACGATAAATTATTTTGTCATTAACTATAAAAATAATTTTTTTATTGACCGTTGGTATCTTAAAATTTATTTATATACTTATATGTCAAATAAAGCATTGAAATATTTCTTATTTTGGTTTATTATTATAGAAACAGTATTTATTTTTTTACTTTGGAGGAATTTTATTATGTATTCTGTTTCACTTAAAAAGATTATCAAGGAGTTTGGTTTAACGATTTTAACAGAAGACGTCGATATTGATGGAAAACTTGTGGAAACTCCTGAAATTAATCGGCCGGCTCTGCAGCTTGCGGGATTTTTTGAGTATTTTGACAGTGAAAGGCTTCAGGTTATCGGTATTGTTGAATATACTTATTTAAGCAAAATGTCTCCTGAAAAGAGAGAGGAAACACTTCAGAAAATTTTCAGCCATAAAATTCCCGCTGTTGTTATGTGCAGGGGACTTGACGCTTTTCCTGAAATGATTGCCAACGCTTCAAAAAGCAACGTTCCTATTTTGCAGACAGATGATACGACCTCTGACTTTATGAGTGAAATTATAAGATGGCTTAATGTACAGCTTGCTCCAAGAATTACAATGCACGGTGTATTGGTCGACGTGTACGGCGAGGGTATTCTGATTATCGGAGAAAGCGGTATAGGTAAAAGCGAGGTCGCTCTTGAGCTTATTAAAAGAGGACACCGCCTTGTCGCCGACGACGCCGTTGAGGTAAAGAGAGTCTCCCACGAAACTCTTGTCGGAAGCTGTCCCGAACTTATAAGAGATTTTATTGAAGTGAGGGGCGTAGGCGTTATAAATGTAAAGCAAATGTTTGGCGTTCAGTCTATTAAAGAAGCTCAGGGAATCGACCTTATTATTAAATTTGAAAGCTGGGAAAAAGGTAAGCAGTATGACAGGCTTGGACTTGAAGCTGAATATATGGACGTCCTCGGAAATCAAGTTGTTTGCCAGACAATTCCGGTAAGACCGGGACGAAACTTAGCTATGATATGCGAGTCGGCGGCTATTAACAGAAGACAGAAAAAAATGGGTTATAACGCCGCTCAGGATTTAAGTGAGAGAATTATGAGCGGAAAAGAGAATTTTGAATAATGTATTTTGAAGTATCTTCATATTATAAAATAATGGTTTTGTTTGAGAAAGCGCTATTTTTTTAAGGGTTATAGTCAATCAACTTGAAAATGAGCAAAAGGAGACGGGCTGAAAATTCCGGGTAAAATATTTTTTCTTTTATTAATTTATCTGGAATTGCTGTAAGTCGGCTATTTTTGTAATATTGAACATTTTTTATTAATCGGAGGAAGATATGTATTATATTGGCGTTGATTTGGGAGGTACAAATATTGCTGCCGCAGTTGTTAATGAAAAAGGAAGAATGTTATGCAAGGAAAGTACGCCTACGCTGGCGGAAAGACATTATTCTGAAATAATTAACGATATTGTAAGGCTTTGCAAAGATGTTACTTATGGGATAAATAAGGCTTTGGAGGATATAAAGTCCATAGGAATAGGCTGTCCGGGAAAACTTGATTCTAAAAAAGGTCTTTTTATTTACGCAAACAATTTTAATTTTAAAAACATTAACTTCAGAGAAGAATTTAAAGAATTTTTTGATATACCTGTTTTTCTTGAAAATGACGCTAATTGTGCAGCTTTTGGCGAAAGTATCTCGGGCGCCTGTAAGGGATTTAAAAATTCGGTTATGCTTACTCTTGGAACCGGCATAGGCGGCGGAATAATTATTGACGGTAAAATATATAACGGCAGTTTCTCATGCGGAGGGGAGATAGGCCATATGGTTATTGAACGCTGCGGCAGAGAATGCAGCTGCGGCAGATATGGATGTTTTGAGAGTTATTGCTCAACCTCCGCTCTTACAAGGCGTTTAAAAGAAACTGTGCAGAAAAACAAGGATTCGGAAATGTATGAGTATGTTAAGGGTGATGTTGAAAAATTAAATACTAAAATACTTTTTGCTTTTTATAAAAAGGAAGATTATCTTGCCGTGGATATTGTGGAAGAATACGCTGAATATCTCGCTGAGGGAATAACAAATATTGTTAATATCTTTCAGCCGGAGGCTATTGTTATCGGCGGGGGAATTTCTGAGCAGGGAAACACTCTTTTAAAACCGGTTATAAAGCACGTAAAAAGAGATGTTTACGGCGGAGAATTAAAAACAAAGATAATTCCGGCCTCTTTGGGAAATGATGCCGGAATTATCGGCGCGGCAATGCTTGGAAGGGCTGATTAGTCTAAGGAAAAACCTCACAATTCAAAAAACAAAAATAATTTTAAATCTGAAAAATTATTTTTTCTGTCATTTGTGCGGTGTTTCCCTGAATTTATGTAAAAACGGAATGTAGTTTACAGAAATTTTAAAATATTATATCGGAGTTGATTTTTTGTTGGATTTAAAAAATGATTTTAAAAATAAGTTTGAAAATGTTTTATTTGACGAACCAATGAAAAAGCATACAACGTTTAAAATAGGCGGAAACGCGGATATTTTTATTATGCCGAAAAATGCCGGAGAAGTTATTGAAAGTATTAAGATGTGCGAAAAGTATGAACTGCCTTTTTATATTATCGGCAACGGTTCCAATTTACTTGTAGGGGACGGGGGTTTTAATGGTACTATTATTCAGATTTTTAAAAATATGGGAAATATTCAGGTTTGCGGAAATGTTATAAAAGCGGAAGGCGGCGCGCTGCTTAGCTCGGTTTCAAGAAATGCTCTTAACGCGGGTCTTACAGGGCTTGAGTTTGCCTCCGGAATCCCCGGTACCGTTGGCGGAGGCGTTTGTATGAACGCCGGAGCCTACGGAGGAGAAATGAAAGACGTTGTGTCAAGGGTAACTGTTCTTAAAGACGGGGGAATTTTTGAACTTTCGAATTATGACGCGGGGTTTGAGTACAGAAACAGCCGTATTCTTAAAGAAAGGTCGGTTGTACTTGAGACGGAAATGACTTTAAAAAAGGGAGACTCTGACGAGATTAATAAGAAAATGCTTGAATTCAGCCGATTGAGAAGCGAAAAACAGCCACTGGAATTTCCAAGCGCAGGAAGTACCTTTAAAAGACCTGAAGGATATTTCGCGGGAAAGCTTATTATGGATTCGGGTCTTAAAGGGTATTCTGTAGGAGATGCGGCTGTTTCCGAAAAACATTGTGGTTTTGTTGTCAATAAGGGCAATGCTACGGCAAGAGACGTTTTGACGCTTATTGAAGATGTTAAAAGGATTGTAAATGATAAATTCGGCGTTATGCTTGAAACTGAAATCAGGCTTATAGGGAATTTCTGAAAATATTGAATTTTATGCTGTTGCTTTTATAAATGCGGGCTTTTTGTTTTTTGAAGGCTATATTAAAAAGGGTGATGTTTATGCAGTTTGTTATTTTGACAGGTATGTCTGGCGCCGGAAAAAGTCTTGTTCTTAAATTTCTTGAGGATATTGATTTTTTTTGTGTTGACAATTTACCCCCGTCTTTAATTCCGAAGTTTGTTGAGTTATGCAAAATGCCTGAGGTGGGTATCGAAAAGGTTGCTTTAGGTATTGATATCAGGGGCGGCAAGCTTTTTAACGATTTATTGTCCTGTGTTTCCGAGGTTCAGAATGAAAATCACAAAATAAGTATTTTGTTTCTTGACGCTTCCGACGAAACTATACTTAAACGTTTTAAAGAGTCAAGAAGAAATCACCCTCTCGCAAGGGGTGAAAGAATTATCACCGGCATTATGCGGGAAAGAGAGCTTTTATGCGACGTAAAAAGACGGGCAGATTATATAATTGATACGAGTCATATTCTTACAAGGCAGCTTAAAGAAAAAATAAACGATATTTTCCTTGAAAACAAAACTTTTGAAAGTCTTATGGTTACTGTTTTGTCATTTGGTTTTAAATATGGAATACCAAGCGATTCTGACCTTGTTTTTGATGTTCGGTTTATACCTAATCCTTTTTATGTCTCGGAGCTTAAACTTTTGACAGGAAACGATATTAAAGTAAGAGATTATGTTATGGGATGGGAAGAAAGCAAAAAATTTCTTGAAAAACTTCAGGATATGATTTCTTTTCTTCTTCCAAACTACATTAAAGAAGGAAAAAATCAACTTGTTATTTCGATAGGATGTACGGGCGGAAAACATCGTTCTGTAACTCTTGCCAACGAGTTGTATCGTTCTCTCCAGAAAGACGGGCACAGTGTTATTATAAATCATAGGGATATTGACAAAGACGCGAAAAGATAGTATAGTTAAAGTGGTGGTTTTATGTCTTTTTCTTCGGATGTTAAAAAAGAGCTTTTTAATTTTTACGATAGCAGCAGGCATTGCAATATTGCTGAACTTTCAGCAATTTTACTTACTTGCGGAGAGTTTTTGTACGAAAAGGAAAATTCCTGTATAAAGATTTATACGGAAAATAAAATTGCCGTTTTAAAGTGCTGTAAACTTATAAAAAAACTTTTTAACTGTAACTGCGAGGTTTTTGTGAGAATCGGTAAAGGAAACAGTAAAAATGTTTTATATTTTATGGCTGTTTTCGGAGAAAAAACGGTTTTTAATATTTTGAACGCGGTGGGTATCATTAAGGACGGAACTGTTTCTAAAAATGTTAATTCGGTGGTTATCGGGAGCGTCTGCTGTAAGAGGGCTTTTATAAGAGGGGCGTTTATATCAGCGGGTTCTTTGTGTAATCCGGAAAAAAATTATCATCTTGAATTTGTTGAGAGTTCTTTTGAGTTTGCGGAAGAAATAAAAAAAATTATCAATAGTTTTTCAGTTGAGTCAAAAATTGTTGAACGAAAAAAACATTATGTCATTTATATTAAAGAGGGAGAGCAGATTGTTGAACTTTTAAATATTATGTCCGCTCATAAGGCTCTTATGGATTTGGAAAATGTAAGAATTATTAAAGATGTAAGAAATAATGTAAACCGAATTGTAAACTGTGAAACCGCCAATCTTAATAAAATTGTTTTAGCGTCTGTCAGACAGCGGGAGGAAATTGAATATATTCAAAAAACGGTTGGCCTTTCTTATTTGCCTAAACAACTTTATGACATTGCCGTTTTGAGACTTCAATATCCTGATTTAAGCTTAAAAGAACTTGGAGAAATAATGGTTCCTCCTGTTGGAAAATCGGGAGTTAATCATAGACTTAAAAAAATTATCAGCATAGCAGAGAATTTAAGGGAGGAAATTTTGTTATGATAGAACAAAAAGTTAAAGTTACAACAGATATTGAGGCGAAATCCGCCGCTTTATTTGTTCAAACAGCCAATAAATTTACAAGTAGTATTAAGGTTAAGATTGATAACAAAATTGTCAATGCTAAAAGTATTATGGGAATGATTTCTCTTGGTATACTCAGAGGACAGGACGTTGTTATTATGGCTGACGGCGATGATGAAACCAATGTGGTGGGAGAACTTAAAAAGGTTTTACAATAATGATTTTACTGATATTGAGAAATGCTCGATTCTTTTTATAAGGGTTTCGAGTATTTTTCGATTTTATCGGGTCTGTTATTCTTTTATTGTTTTCTTATAGTTAATCAACTTGAAAATGGAAAAAAGGAGGCAAAAATTATTTTTACAAGGCGAAGGAAGGCGCAGCCGAAAGCCCGCACCAACTGACTAAACATAAGTGAAAATGATTTTTGACCGCCGAACTTATTCATTTTTTAAGTTGATTGACTATATAGCTGAGTTTTTTTGAAAGCCTGAAATGAGGTAGTTGTGATGCCTAAAAAAAATATTGAAATAGAACGTAAATTTTTGGTGAGGGATATTCCTTTTGATTTGAATAATTTTAAAAGCTGTTTTATCAGACAGGGATATATTTTTATCAATCCCGTTATGAGATTAAGACAGATGGATGAAAATTATTTTTTTACTTTTAAGGGTGATGGACAAGTAAAAAGAGTTGAGTTTGAAGTCCCTTTATCATTTGAGCAGTTTTCCGCGTTATGGGAAAAGGTTGAGGGAAATGAAATTGTGAAAAAAAGGTATTTTGTACCTTTAAAGAACAATTATATTGCGGAGCTTGATATTTATGAGGGAAGGCTCGCGGGATTTAAAAATGTTGAGGTTGAATTTAATAACGAGGACGAGGCTATGGAATTTGAACCGCCGAAGTGGTTTGGCGAGGATATTACTTTTAATCCGGAATATACCAATGCAAATATTTCCTTTTTTGGATTGAATAACCAAAAATAAAAAAACTCTTGCATTATTTTGACATCTGTATTATAATTACTTTATGGTAAAAATATACCAAATCTTGTAATATACTACAATTTTAAAGTAATAGGAGGTATTATTTTGGAAGAAAGTAAATTAAAAGTATTAATAGCGGATGATAATAAGGATTTTTGTGATCTTGTGAGCAATTTTCTTGATAAGCAGGAGGATATGGAAGTTATTGGGGTTGCTTATGATGGAATTGAAGCGTATGAAAAGATTGTAAGCGAAAAACCTGACGTCGCGATTTTAGACGGAATTATGCCAAGACTTGATGGAATAGGGGTCCTTGAAAAGCTCAGCACAATTCAAACAAATACTATTTGTATTATGCTTACCGCAATTACTCAAGAAAAAATTACTCAGAGAGCGTTTAGTCTTGGGGCGCAGTATTATATGGCAAAACCTTTTGATATGGAACTTCTTATTTCAAGAATTCGCCAACTTAAAGAAAAACCGGCCGTAAATTCAAACCAGTCTAATCTTTTTGACAGTTTTGCTAAAAAAGCAGAAGTAGACCTTGAAACAAGAGTTACTAATATTTTGCATGAGATTGGTGTTCCCGCTCATATAAGAGGTTATCACTATATGAGGGAAGCGATAATTATGGCAATCAATGATATTGACGTCCTTAATTATATAACTAAGGAACTTTATCCTTCAATCGCTAAAAAGTGCGGAACAACTCCAAGCAGAGTTGAAAGAGCAATAAGACATGCTATTGAGGTTGCGTGGAGCAGGGGAAAGGTTGATATTATAGATTCTCTTTTCGGTTATACTATAAATAATCACAAAGGCAAACCTACCAATTCTGAATTTATAGCGCTTATTGCCGATAGACTGAGACTTGAACTTAAAGCGTCTTAACAGACCTGTTCAATAATCTCCGCAATGCCGCTTGACAGCGATTTTTCCGCCATACTTTGCTTAATTTTCCTGAAATACTTTCCAAGTATTACCGCAAAAATTAAGCTTCGTCTGACAAAAAAATCTCTTGTCAATCGTCATCACTCAGGTTATTAAACAGGTCTAATGAACGCTGATATTAAAAAATTTAAAAATAATCTTTTAAAAAATAAAATGCTGTAGTGTTATTTTTTAAGGAAAAATGACACTATATTTTTTAATGATATTGGCGATTTCATTAATAAGTTACTTATAAGGCGTGTCGATTTTTTCGGCACGCTTTTAGTGTTATTTGTATTTTTGTTAATTTTTGTTATTTTAATAATATATTAATAAGAAAGGTTGATTTAAATGAGTAGTGTTATTTTGTTTTTAGCTGACGGATTTGAAGAAATTGAGGCATTATCAGTTGTTGATATATTACGGAGAGGAAATGTAGATATTTCAACTATGTCAATTAACGATAAATCAGAGGTTATCGGAAAAAGTGATATTAATGTTACGGCGGATATGATATTTAATAAAAATACGGCGCTTGGAGCGGATATGATTATTCTTCCCGGAGGCGGCACAGGTACGGAAAACCTGAAAAACAGTAAGGATATTATTGACATAATTAAATATTTCGCGGATAATAATAAAATGATTTCCGCTATCTGCGCGGCGCCGTCGATTTTAGGAATAAACGGTATTCTCAATGGCTATAAAGCTATTTGTTATCCCGGCTTCGAGAGTGTCCTTGAGGGGGCGGAGATTACAGACAAAAACGTAGTGTGTGACAGGAATATTATTACTTCTAAGGGACCCGGAACCGCTGTTGATTTTGCTCTGGCTATATTAAAAAGCTTAAAAGGCGAAGAATGTGAAAAAGAGGTACGAAAAGGACTTTTATATAATAGTTAAGTTTATTTAAAGTTAAGAAGGTCTGATTATATATTAAGGAAATACCGAACAATTCAAAAATAAAAATTATTTTTATTATCTTTTATGCGGTATTTCCTTAAATCTGTTCAGTAATTCGAAAATCGGCGGATAAGTATAGACGATATTTCCTTGATTTCCAGTGGGATTTTAAGAAAATTAAACGGAGTGTAACAGCAAAACACGCCATTTCTGGGGGTTACCGAACAGATTTATTATATGGAATTTGTATAAAAATTGCTTTTATTGAGTCGGAAGAAATTGCCTTTATATTTAAGAAATTAAAAGCATTTTTTATTTTGTTATAGTCTATGTTATATATATAAGATATATCCTCCGCAGTATA